>JBKHBM010000211.1:0-3872 GCA_046542385.1 Desulfatibacillaceae bacterium
ACGATGAGATGCAAGGCGCGCGAATTTCGAGGAATAAGGCGTACTTATGGTACGTCGCACTGACGGGAAATGAAGCGCAACGCCGCAGATCGCGTTTTTCAACAGGCTGTTATGTAACGGGTTGTTTCCGGCGCTCTCCACAAGCGGGACCGCCCGCGGACGGTTGCGCGAAAACGGGAAAGCGCCGTGCAAGACCGGTGGATTCATTCGAGCCAAGACCCACTGTACCGCAAAACGTGCCCCGGCACAAGCGTGAAACCACTGGCCGGGGAAAGTTTGGCGCCGGGTTTGACTAGTCAGACCACTTGCGCCCGCGGGCGATTTTCCCACTAGTCATGTTTCCCCGGGCGTCCACGCCCCCTTGTCCCCAAAAACCCCGGCGAACCCCTGTGTTGCGCATCCCCCGACACATCCGCGCCTGCCCGTCGCGGCGGCACGGGGCATCCTCCACCGTGTCGCACGGGGACCGGCCGAGTCTTCTTTCATGTACGGTGAGGATCTGCGCGACCGGTCCGGGTTCATCAGCCGGCCTGGTTGGGGAGACGGGTTGTCCCGGCGGAGGCGGGGGTGTTCGCGGCGATTTTTGCGCGATGCGGGAACACCTGATTTGACTGGGTGGGCAGCGGCAAATGCGTAATCGGGTATGTGTAATAAAAGTGATTTCCGGGCTTTACAATGCATTGCACTTGTGCCATACTGTGGGAATGGAGCGAATGGCCGTCCGGTTCCAAAAGGCAGGGGCGCCTTTTCAGGAAAAAGGTGGACCTGTTCGCGGAAGACGGCATTCGGATCTCCGGGCCGTTTTCGGGGTCCGGCCAATCCAGGCGCGAGGACCGGAAGGCAGGGGATTCGTGAAGATCGGGCCGGCTCGGTCCCATCTCTCACAAGTGCTTGACATTTTTTCGATTTGCCTTTAAAACTAGTTCGCCGTGATTACTGCGTTTTGCATTTCAGGGTCTGACTCTGTTTTTTAACCATATTCTGCACCCTCCTGAAAAGGCGGGTGCGCGACTCGGCGAGTCACACCGTTTCGGAGGACACATGAACAAGCTGGAACTGGTGTCCGCGCTCAAAAACCAGGCCGGCATCTCCAAGACCGATGCCGCCAAGGTGGTCCAGATTTTCTTCGACTCCATGGCGGATGCGCTGGCCCGGGGAGAGCGGGTGGAAATTCGGGGTTTGTGCAGCTTTTACGTGAAGCAGTACAAAAGCTACACCGGCAGGAACCCGAAGACCGGTGACCCGGTCATGATCAAACCCAAACGGCTCCCCTTTTTCAAGTGCGGGAAAGAACTCAAGGAACGGGTTGACTTCGAACTTTAAACCGCACTTCCAATGAGTGAAACCGTCATCGGATTAGGGCGACCTCTTTCCTTTCTGGCCCGTTTGCTGCAACGGGACAGCGTGCCCAATGCGCTCCTGTTCATCGGGGACCGCGGCACGGGGAAGTGGGAGGTGGCCCTTTATTTTGCCATGGCCCTGAACTGCGGGTCCGCCGGAGGGGTAGGACCGGAGCGGTCCGGAGAAGGTGCGTTTCCCCCGTTTTTCAGCCGGCGTCTCGAAAACGGCCTGGGCGATCATTCCCCATGCCGTATCTGCCGGTCATGCCGGAAAATCGGTGCGCATACCCATCCCGACGTGCTGACGCTGAGGCCGGAGGGCACTGCGGCCAATCCGGTGATCAAGGTGGACCAGGTCCGGCAACTGCTGGAGACCCTTTCCATGCATCCGCTGGAGGGGAAAAGGCGGGTCGTGGTGGTCACCGACGCGGAGGCCATGAATCCCGCGGCGGCCAACGCCCTGTTGAAAATGCTGGAGGAACCGCCGGCCAGCACCATGTTCGTCCTCCTGGCGACCGAAGGCTCCAGGCTGTTGCCCACGATCGTTTCCCGCTGCCAGCAAACCCGGTTCGCCCCGCTTCCCGCAAAGGACGTAACGGACCATCTGTCCGTCGTGTTCGATCTTGACAGGGACCGCGCCGCGGCGCTGACGGCCATCGCCGGAGGCAGCGTGAAGCGCGCGGAGGAGCTCGCGGCCAGGGGGGGGCTGGATGAACGGGACGCCCTGCTGGCGCGGCTGGAGGCGCTGGACGAGGAACCCCTTTTCGCCGGACTGGCCCTCGCGGAGCACCTGGCGAGGGACAAGAAGTACGCCATCCGGGCCCTGGGCTGGATTGGCCTGTGGCTGCACGACCTCCTGGTCGTAAAGCACGACCCTGCAAGGGTGGCGAACAGGGACTTGACGGATTCCATGCGGCAGGTAACGCAAAATCGAAGCGCACGGCAGATTCTGGGCGCATGGCGGGCCTCGGAGGCATGCCGCAGGGACATTGAACATAACGTGAACGCGCGCCTGGCGCTGGACGGGCTGTTTGTCCGTTTCTGGAGTCAAGGGGCTTAGCAACCGCTTGAAACCCGTGGCAGGCCGGGCGGCCCTTGTTTTGCCGCGATGAAGGCGTGATTCGGGTCACCTGATGATTCCACGTCCCGCGGATTTTTCAACGGTTCAAGACTTGAGCGAGGTTGGATTGGGCAAGGTTGTCGGCATACGATTCAAGCCGTCGGGCAAGGTGTACGATTTCGACTCCGGTGTCTTCGTTGTGAACGTCGGAGACAAGGTGATCGTGGAAACCGAGCAGGGCCTTGGTTTCGGAACTGTTTGCAGGGCGCCCCGGCCCACCAGCGAGGAGCTTTTGAAAAAGCCCCTCAAAAAGATATTCCGCCTCGCCACCGCCGAGGACCTGGATCAGCACGAGCACATTATCCGGCTGGAGAAGGAGGCATTCGAATACTGCGAGAATCAGATCGAAAAACTCGGACTCGAGATGAGTCTGTTCTCCGTGGACGCCACCTTCGACACCAGCAAGCTCACCTTCTTCTTCACGGCCGAGGGCCGCGTCGACTTCCGGGAACTGGTCAAGATTCTGGTCAGGCATTTTCGCACCCGCATCGAGTTGCGGCAGATCGGTGTGCGCCACCAGGCCAAGATGTGCGGCGGGCTTGGACGCTGCGGCAGGGAGACGTGCTGCACGACGTTCATGGGCGGGTTCATGCCGGTGTCCGTCAAGATGGCCAAGATACAGAATTTGTCCCTGAATCCCACGAAAATATCCGGGCTTTGCGGAAGGCTCATGTGCTGCCTGACGTTCGAGCATGAGACGTACAGGGAGCTGAGCCAGGCTTTTCCCAAGATCGGCAGGCAGGTGGAAACGCCCCAGGGCAGGGGCAAGGTCATTCGGCACAACGTGATTCAGGACCGGGTTACGGTCCGGCTCCTGGGTGGTCCGGAAACCGACATCTACCTGAAGGACATCGGACTGGCTCCCCCCGAGGACGGAAACCGGCGTCCCGCCGAGGAGAAGCCCTCCCGGAACCAGGGCCAGCCGCCCAAATCCCGGGAACGCGACAGAACGCCGCCCGCGCCCCCGGAAACGGAAGCGGCCACCGAGGTAAAGCCCCCGGCGGAAGTAAAAGAGCCGGAGCCCGGGTCACCGGCCGGAGGACCCGAGGCAGGGGGGGAGGACGGACAGAAAAAGTCCAGGACCAAAAGGTCCCGCAGGAAGCGGGGCCGGGGCAAGTCGCGGGGAGGCAAACCCCGGGACGGAGAAGCCCCGACGACACAGGGTAGCTCCGACAAGGACCGCGGCCAGGGGCAGAGCCAGGGGCAACCCCGGAGCAAGCGCAGGAAAAAGCCCCGGAAGAACCGGAATCCGGGACAGAGCCAAAAGGATTGACGTCGCCACCGCTCACGGTTTCAGGCGAAGGAAAACCCGTTCCGTCCCCGGCCCGGCTGGTTGAGGAACAACCCGTCGCCCGCCGGTAGCAGCCTGTTGAAAAACGCGATCTGCGGCGTTGCGCTTCATTTCTCGTCAG
>JBKHBM010000081.1:0-20286 GCA_046542385.1 Desulfatibacillaceae bacterium
CAAGGCGCGCAAGGCCCGAGGAGCAAGGCGTACCAAACGTACGCCGCGTCGACGAAGGCCGCCGCGCAACGCAGCAGATCGCGTCATCGGTCACCCCCGCTGCCCGGCCATAGCCCCGGACCCACAGGCTGTTTGAAAACGATGGGATGCAAGGCGCGCA
This sequence comes from Desulfatibacillaceae bacterium, assembly GCA_046542385.1. GTDB lineage: Bacteria > Desulfobacterota > Desulfobacteria > Desulfobacterales > Desulfatibacillaceae > JBKHBM01. The sequence goes on from JBKHBM010000081.1 coordinate 161, forward strand.
AGGCCCGAGGAGCAAGGCGTACCAAACGTACGCCGCGTCGACGAGGGCCGCCGCGCAACGCAGCAGATCGCGTTTTCAAACAGCCTGTCAGAATTCCAGGGTCAGCGCGGCGTAAGGCCCTGCCAACTCCACGTCGATATAGGTCTCCCCGGCCTCCACGTCCAGCAGCATCCACCTGTATCCGATTTCCGCCCCGAACAGCCAGAGGTTACCCGAAACCTTGGTGTCCATCTCGAACGTCCTGTTCTCGGGATACTCCATCCAGGTGCCATGCGCCGCGAACCGCAAATGATCGCCCAGCATGCCCATCTGGAACCCGCCGCCCACCGAGGCCACCCATCTTGAAAAGCTGGGTTTGGACACCTTGCCCTGGTACATCATCCTGCCCGTACCCTCGATGTGCTTGGCGCGCAGTTGCAGATCCAGGGACGTGTCGGCAAGGGAGAGGTCGAACTTGAGCCAGCGGTACAGGTACTCCAGGTCCACCTGCTCCCACTCGAAGGTGTGGTACACCTTGGCTCCCACCGGAAAGGTCCTGCCGTAGAACACGGAGTCCCGGTCCAGCACCGGTTGGGAGGTGTACTCGAAGAAGGTGTAGCGCAGGGTCGCGGTGTGGTCCTGCCATCCCACGTACCCCTCGCCCCCGAAAACCATTTCGCTGTCCACGTCCAGATCCTCCACCAGGTCCAGCTTGGTGCCGTGCTGAATGGGTATCAGCCGCAGGTCATAACGCGTGTCGCCGCTGATGTCCGGAAGCCAGGCGATGGCCTTGGCGCCGATGCGGAAATTGGCTCCAGCGTATTCGAACGCGGAGGCCGACGGAGCAAAAGACAGGGCCGCGGCCAGGGCGAGGCACAGCAGCATCGAGGTGATTTTCATGGGCGCCACTCCTTGTCTTGCCAGCCGCCTTTTTTTTCCGGAAACGCGCAAACCGCCGACGGACCGCGTCAGCGTCGCCTCAACTGATACTTGCGCACGGCCATGTTGTGCTCGCGCAGGTTCCTGGAAAAATGATGGCTGCCGTTTCGTTTGGACACGAAAAAGAGGTAATCCGTATCTTCCGGGTACAGGGCGGCCCGTATGGCGGCCTCTCCCGGATTGGCTATGGGTCCGGGAGGCAGTCCCCGGATGGTGTACGTGTTGTAGGGAGTCGGCGTTCTGAGGTCATGGCGGATCAGATTGCCGTCGAAATCCTTCAGGCCGTAGATCACGGTGGGATCGCTCTGCAGCCGCATCCGCTTGTCCAGACGGTTGTGGAACACCGAGGATATGGTGGCCCGCTCTGTGGGATCGCCGGTTTCCTTTTCGATGATGGAGGCCAGTGTCACCACCTCGTGCACGGACAGGCCCAGTACCCCCGCACGCTCTTCGTACTCGGGGGTGAACACGTCGGCAAAGCGGGCCATCATGGCCCGGACCACGTTGCGGCAATCCGCCGGCCGGGGAAAATGGTAGGTCTCGGGAAAAAGATAGCCCTCGGCCGTCGCGGCATCCACGCCGTACTCCGCGAGCAGCGCCTGGTCCGTGGCCGCGGACAGAAAGGAGGACGCCGGGCAGAACTGCTCCTTTTCGATGATCGCGGCGATCTGGGCCATGGTGCTCCCCTCGGGAATGGTCACCCTGTACAGCAGTTCCATGCCTTTTACCAGGTGCTCCAGGATTTCAATGGGCGGCATGGACGGGGAGAGGCGGTACTGGCCCGCCTTGATGTCCGTGTCCGTCCCCGTGAGCCGCGCAAGTATGCGCAGCCTCGTGGCGGATCGCACCAGCCCGCGTTTCTCCAGTTCCCCGGCGGTGACGGAAAACCCCTGCCCCTTTTCGATGCGCAGGGTCACGGGCTCCCCTTGTCCTTCCGCTTCGGCGGGAAGATGGGAAAACCGGTACAGGTCAGCGGCAAGGATGGCCCCTGCCAGGATCAGAAACCCCAGGACCACGCCGGCGATTTTCAGTCCACGAAAAAGCGTGTGCATAGCGCATGCCTCATAGAACCCTGAATCCGTGACGAAAACATTGAATGTTCCTTCAAGAACCCCATAAGCCGGGCCGCCGGGCCGCGCACGGATTCAGGGGAACCAAAACATCTGACGAATATGGTGCCGGCACCCTGTGCCGGTCGAACTCCGGGGGCGCAAAAGGACCGGAAACAGCGGGCCGATGCAGAAAATCGGGCACCTCCTCGCCATTTCCCACACCCTGGAATCCCGCATCGTTCGCAGTCCCGAAGTTGCAGCCGGTTACTTAGCATCTTTTGCACCAGTGCGCCACCGCCCAATGCATCCTTGACTTGCAAGCCGCAGGCGATGTAGGCATACCCTACATTCCCTGCGACGAAAACAGGACAACGACATATACGCGAAACCACGACAACGCCGGCTTTTCGGCAGGCAAAAATGGAGGGACACTTCCCATGGGTGATTACAAGGACATTCTGGTGGACGTGGACAAGGACAGCGGTATCGCCACCATTACCGTGAACCGGGAAAAGGCGATGAACGCCCTGAACTCGAACGTGCTGAGCGAGATCGCGGTGGCCGCGGGGATCCTGGACGAGGACAGGGACGTGAAGGTGGTGCTGGTGACTGGCGCGGGCCAGAAGGCGTTTGTCGCTGGCGCGGACATCAAGGAGATGGTGGATCTGGATCTGGTGGCCATGCGCGCGTTCATCGCGCGGGGCCAGGCCGCCCTGGACGTCCTGGACGCCATGGAGACTCCCGTAATCGCGGTGGTGAACGGTTTTGCCCTGGGCGGCGGTTGCGAACTGGCGTTGGCGTGCGACTTCCGGCTGTGCTCGGAGAACGCCAAATTCGGCTTCCCCGAGGTCGGCCTGGGCATCTTTCCGGGTTTCGGCGGCACCCAGCGCGCGCCCAGGCTGCTGGGACGGGGCATGGCCAGCGAGCTGGTATTCTCCGGTGACATGATCGACGCCAACGAGGCGTTGCGCATCGGCCTCGTGAACCATGTCTACCCCCTGGACAGCCTCATGGACGAGGCCGGAAAACTGGCCGGCCGCATCGCCAACAAGGCCCCTCTGGCGGTGCAGCGTTCCAAGGCCGCCGTCAAGGTCGCCGGGGACACGCCCCTGGCCGCCGGCCTCGCGTTCGAGCGCGACTGCATGGCGCTGACCTTTGCCACGGACGACAGGCTGGAGGGCATGCGCGCCTTCGTGGAAAAGCGCAAGCCCGAGTTCAGGGGACGATAAGGCCCCGCGGGGGCACGATGAATCGGCGGCGCCCCGCACGGGAGCGCCGCGTACCGCAAAACGGTCCCGGGGAAAGGCCTTATGGAACGATTCGACGTCCTGGTGGTCGGCGCCGGTCCAACCGGTTCGGCAGCGGCAAAAGAATGCGTTGACGGCGGGCTTTCCGTCCTGCAGATCGACAAGCGCGGGCTGCCCCGCCGCAAGGCCTGCTCGGGCATCATCACCAACCAGGCCCAGAATTACGTGCTGGAAAACTTCGGGCCCATCCCCACCGAATCTTTCGGCAAACCCTTTGCCTCCCGCGGCATGGCCTTTTACTTCCCTTCCGCCGGCCCCGTGTTCGTGGACGCGGACTGCTACAGCCTCTACGTCTGGCGCGACAGGTTCGACCACTTCCTGGCCCTGGCTTCGGGGTCCGACCTCCGCGACGAAACCCGACTCGTGTCCCTGGCCCCGGAGCGGGGAAAGGTTCGGGCCGTGGTTTCCCGAAACGGCAAGTCCCACCCCGTGGAAGCCGGGTACGTGGTGGGTGCGGACGGCGCGTTTTCCGCCACGGTGCGCCACATCGCGCCCGAGGTACACAAATCCGTCCACTGGATGACGGCGGTGCAGAAATACTACGAGGGCTCCATCGACGCGGACGAACGCTATCTCTACTGGATTCTGGCCCGGGGCCTGGGGCCGTTCCCATGGCTGAACATCAAGGACGGGCAAATCATCATCGGGCTTGCCTCAAACCACGGGGAGCCCTGGCAGGGACGGTTTTCCGCATACCTGGACTGGCTGCGGAAGAACCTCGGCCTGTCCATCAAAAGGGAGCTTGCCACCGAGGGGTGCATGGCCAATGCCATGGCCGCCACCAACCGCTTCTTTCCTGGACGGGGCCGCGTTCTGATCGCCGGAGACGCCATGGGCCTCATGCACCAGGGTGGCGAGGGCATCTCCTGCGGCTTGGCCAGCGGAGGCCTGGCGGGGCAGGCCATATTGGAATCCCGGGAAACGGGCAAGGACGCCCTGGCCCTGTACAAGCGGCTGGTCCGGCCGGAGATGGTCACTTCCCTGGATCAGTTCAACCCCCTGCGCGTAAGGCAGAGCGCCACGTCGACCACGGTACGCAACAAGGGCTGGCTCAAGGGCCTGGACAAACGCCGCAAGGCCATGGCTGCACGGGACCTCGCCACGTTCGTCGCTGGCGAGTTCCGGGTCCCCGGCATGCTGCCGGCCGTGGCGGAAAACGTGGTCCGACGCACCCTGACAAGAGACTATCGAATCCGGATCTTCGACTGAAAGGCAACAACGTACACGCAAGACCCGCGGCACTCGCGCGGGGGGAGGGTAATCATGGCAGCAAATCTCGTGGTCCAGAGCAAGGCACTCAAAAACGGCAAGGCCATACCGAAAAAGTACACGGCCCAGGGCGAGGACACCTCGCCGAACCTGTCATGGAGCGGAGCTCCCAAGGGCACGAAGAGTTTTGTCGTAATCGTGGACGACCCGGACGCGCCGTCGCCCAGAATACCCGTCATCACGTTCGTCCACTGGGTGGTCTACGACATTCCCGCGAACGTGAAGAACCTGCCCGCCGCCGTGCCGGCGGGAGAAACCCTGGCCAGCGGCGCGAAACAGGGCAAAAACAGCTGGGGCAAGAACGCCTATGGCGGACCCAACCCGCCCTTTGGCGAGCATCGCTACCGCTTCAAGGTGTACGCGCTTGACACCATGCTGGGACTCGACCCGGCAAAGACGAAAAAAAAGCACGTGGTAAAGGCCATGAAAGGCCACGTCCTTGCCGAAGGTTCCCTTATGGGCACCTACGAAAAGAAAAAGTAGCCGGCAACCCCAATCAGCCGGGTCGGGAACGGGACGGCATCCGGCGGCGGAGGCGTATCATGAAAAAGGCGATGGTGACCGGCGCGGCCGGATTTATCGGATCGCACGTGGCTGCGGACCTTCTGGCCGAGGGCGTGGAGGTCCGGGCCATGGTGCGGCCCGACGAGCCGACGAAGTCCCTGGACGGCCTGGACGTGGAAATCGTCAAGGCGGACCTCCTGGACAAGGCGGCGGTGAACCGCGCGGTCAAGGGCACGGACACCGTGTTCCACCTGGCCGCCATCTATGCCACATGGCTGCCGGACTGGAGCCGCATTTACGAAGTGAACCTCCAGGGGTCCCGCAACGTGCTGTGGTCCTGTCTGAACAACGACGTGGACAAGGTCGTGTATACCAGCTCCATCGCCGCCATCGGCACGCGCCCGGGAAAGCAGGTGGCAAACGAAAGCACGCCTTTCGACGCCTACGACATGGGCAGCCATTACGTGCTCACCAAGTACCTGTCCCAGCAGGAGGCATTGGGGTTCGCGGAAAACGGCCTCGACCTCACCGTGGTCAACCCCGCCTTCCCGTTCGGTGACAACGACACCGTCCCCACGCCTACGGGCAGGATCATCGTGGACATCCTGCGCGGGAATACCCGGTTCAGCTTCCGGGGCGGCCTGTGCGTGGTGGACGTGAAGGACGTGGCAAGGGGCCACGTGCTGGCCGCGAAAAAGGGAGGCCGGGGAGAAAAGTACATCCTGGGCAACGCCAATCTCACCCTCGCGGAATTCATCAAAAAGGTCCAGCGCATCGCAGGTGTCGAAAGCAGGATCCTGCCGGCCGTGCCCGTACCCGCCCTCAAGGCCCTGGCGTACGGCCTGTCCCTGTACGCGGACTGCGTGTCCCACAGCGCGCCGTTGTCCACCCCGCCGGACGTGGAATTCGCGTCCCGGCACCTGTTCTACGACAACACCAGGGCCCGGGACGAACTGGGCCTGGAGTTCACGCCCGTCGAGGAGTCGATAGAGCGGTCCATCCGCTGGTTCCGGGACAACGGGTATGCCTGACAGTCGGCCGGTGGGTGAATGAGGCTGGCGGGAATCCGCGCTTGCGCACAATGTGAAAGGGGCCGCTTGTAAGCGGCCCCTTTGTTCTCCTGCTGATTCCGAATTGTCATCGGCTCCGGCGGAGCCCCGCTTCTCAGGCCTTTGACTTCGTCTCCCCGCCTTGCGGCACCCCGTCCGGAAACGCAAGCCGCTCCAGCCACGGCAGATACAACTCCACCACGGTCCTGCGCACCCACCTCCAGTACCGGTCGCTGTCCGTTTCCATGCCCATGACCTGGGCGTGGGCCGTGGACGCCCCCATGTAGTTGATGAGTACGGCGTTGAAGGAGTTGAAGAACCGGTCGATGTCCTTGGTGGGACCGCGCAGGGGTATCTTCTCCTGGAACGTGAGCCTCAACTGGGCGAAAACCGTGTACAGATGGTTGTGTCCCGGTATCGCGTTCAGGTTGTCGATCTGCGCGATGTTCTGCATGATGATCTTGGGGCCTTCCGGGTTCTGTCGATGGTAGGCGAACATCCTGTCTATGTACAGGGGCAGCGCCTCGGCTGGCAGCATGGCCTCCAGCCCTTCCAGCCAGGAAACATTGTTTTCGTAAAACTCGCCACAGATCTGGAGTACGACGGCCTCGAACAGTTCCGCCTTTGTCGGAAAATAGTACCGGATAAGGGGATGGTCGAACCCGCCTTCCTTGGCGATCATCCTCAGACTCGCCGCGTGGTACGGCTGCTCCGAGAAAACCTTCCTCGCCGCCTGAAGAATCCTGTCCCGGGTCGCGTCCGCCTTGCGGTACGTGTTTTTGGCCGCGCCCCTTTCCCGCTGATCCGCTTTGGTTTCGTTTTCGTTTTTCATGGGTATAGAGGTAGACCGGGTGGCGTGCCGCTGTCAAGTTGAAGTGCGCGGCGCGGGCATTTTCGTTATGCGTTGAAAACCGCACGATGACCGGTGAATTTGGGCGCGTATTTGACGCCTGTGAAAATGGTTCCAGGCTGCCCGCCACCCGCCCGAAAATATCTTTTGATCGGCAAAACCTCCCGGTGACCAGAGCGGTCACCATGAGCCGCAAGCCACGGAAGAGGACTACTGCATGGTTTCCATCGACATAACACCGCCGCCGTCACCTGGGAAATGAAAATGGACTGACGGGCAGTCCGAAATGGACAGACACAGCCGTGCGGCCATGGCCCATCCGTCGATTTCCGGTGTGTTTCAAGGGCCAGTCATGTGGCCCCTTTCACCGGCAAGCTGTCCCGCGCACGATCCCGCCACGCCGGAAATTGCCCGGCGCACCAACCCTTATTCGCAGGTTTCCCGTGGATGCCCGACCAGATGCCTGACAAACCGCTTCAGGACGCCCATTTCCGCCTATTATTCCCCGCATTCTCGTAGCTTTTGATTTTCCAGTGTTTTTGTGTTATATAAATACTGTGAGCATGGAAACATGCTTTTCACACCTCCAGGAAGACCCCGTCCGCCCAGACATGGGCTAAAGGAATATACAAATGGCTGGAATGGAACGCAGAAGCATGCAGCGTTTTTCAATGGAGCTTCCGGCTGTGATCTCATGCGTCACGCCGGACCGGGACAAGACGTCCCTTCGGCTGATCACCACCAACGTTTCCGCCGGAGGCGCGTTGTTTCCTCCCAGATCCGCCGTACCGCTGCATTCCAGGGTCGAAATCGACCTGTTTTTGCCTCCGAAAAACGTGTTCGGAGCCAAATCATCGGGAGCGCACGTGCGGGTATATGGAAGGGTGATTCGCAACGACGACACGGGCATGGCCGTCCAGTTCATGAACAGGTACCGGATTTCGCGTATGCTCCATTAGTTAGTTAACCTTCAGACAAACCGGCTGCCCACAGACCGTTTCCGGCTCGAAACACGGCCCGCCCCGGGCCGGGCGGGCCACGGCTGCGGGACCAGCGGACACGTTGAATGAGGGGTATGAACCAAAGCGACGTCACCAAGGAAAAGAGGGAGGTCACACAGGCCGCTCCCAAGGTCCACATTGCCGGACCGAACCCCCTGCAGAACGAGCTTCTTTCCCAGTTCCTGGCGAACGAGCACGGAGTCGAGTGTTCCCATGGCCAGGACGTCAAGTGGAAGCCCAGGGAGTGGGGCAAGGACGATTCCCATCTCGTGTTGTGGGATTGCCTGCACAATCATCCGGCTCGGCTTTGGACCGAAATGGATACCCAGCAGCGGTACAACCCCATCATTTCCTACGTCGCCCTGTTCAATGCCGCCCGGGACCAGGAATTCGTGCGGGACGCCATGGCCCGGCAGGTGCGCGGCATCTTTTTCATCGGCGACCCCCTGCGCCTGTTCGGCAAGGGCGCCATCGCCCTGCTGAACGGCGAATTGTGGTACTCGCGCGAAGTGCTGTCGGACTTTGTTTTGGCTCCCAAGACATCCTCCACGGCGCCAGAGGAGATTGCGGCGTCGCTCACTCCCCGTGAGCGGGAGATTCTCGCGGGCATTGCCTCCGGTGCCAGCAATAAGGAGATAGCGGAAAAGCTGTACATCAGCCTGCATACCGTGAAAAGCCACACGTACAACATTTTCAAGAAGATTAACGTGCCCAACCGGTTGCAGGCGGCGCTCTGGTACACCAAGTATTTCTAGGACGCACCGGGGGGCAGGAAAAGGCCGTTACGGTATAAGCGAACAAGGGCGCCATTGGCGCCCTTTGCATTTGCTGCGGGATGGTTTTGGCATGATGAAAGCATTACCATTAGAAGGTATTGCCTAATACTTTCTCCTCACTCGGCGAAGGGCTACATTCGTACCAATATCAGACTGTTGCGGGATTGTCGAATCCGGATCAACTTCATATACTGAGTATAATTTTACTGTCGTAAAATTGTCGGCCGCGCGGCTGAGACGGATACCATGATACGGTTGCCCGGTTGCCTGACAATCAGGCGAGCACTCGGCGGAAAAACAGAGCGGACGGGGCTTTGTGGCGGCATGGGGCCGCCCATTTCAACCTGCCGAATCGCCTGGTACCCAAACAACCGGAACAGACAACCTGCCCCTGCCCTGCATTCCGGGTCAGGCATCGGCACCGGGCCCCAGTTCGTCAAGGGCTTCGGCCGCGGCCTCCCGCACCTCGGCGGGGTAGTCGCCATCCGCCACCTTGCGGACCTCGGGCACCAATCTTGTATTGCCCGACTGGCCGATCAGCAGAAGGATGTCCCCTTTCACGCTGTCGTCCACGCCGGGAAAACGTTCCCACAGACTGTCCGAAGCCTGCACGGCCAGGTCCGGCGCGGTTTCGGTCAGATACTCGAACGCCACCATGGCGCCCAGGCGCGTGGACCACTTCGGGTCCGTGGCCAGTTCGAGAAAACCCGGAAACACCTTGCCGGCACGGGTCATCATCCCGGCCAGTTGCTCGGCCTGCCCTTCCCCGAGCATGGCCTTGAGGGTCTGCGCACCCATGGCCGACGGGTCCCGGTTCACGGCCATATCCACCAACTCGGCGGCAGAAACGTTGCCGGTCCACCGGAAATCCCCGTCCAGTATCACCGTGGGCACGGCCCGCACTCCTTCCTTTTCCGCCTCCTCCTGGAATGCGCCGGCATCGATCACAGTGACGAACACGTTGTCGTTGGCAAGGCCCATGGCCACCAGGGTCTCCACCGCGCGCGGGCAGTGTGGACACGCCGGGGACATGTACACGGTGAACAGGGCAGGCGTCCGGATCCCCGACAACCTGTCCCGCACCTCGTCGGTCAATGCCTGGGCGAAATGCCCGTCCGCGGCAATGGCGTACAGGAACGGTACCAGTTCCCGTCCTTGTGGTACGCCCCGGTAGACGATATTCTTTCGTATACGCACGGCGGGGGCGGGATCGCCCTCGGCGGGTTCGGTTTTCACGGACACGCCGGTGGCAACCCGTACAAGTTCATCCAGGAACGTCTCCACCTCCCTGGACAGGCTGTCGCCGCCGTGCACCAGTGTCACGCGGACGTCGGGATTGGTGGCGGCGGCCCATTTCTCTATCATTGCCCTGTCTTCGGGGCTCATTCCCATAGCCTACAACCTCCAGTAGCGCAGGCCGGCGCCTTCGGCCTCCGCCGGATTGAAAGCGCCCTTCACGTCAACCATAAGTCGCGAGCCGTCGCGGAACATGTCGCCGAGGCCCCCGATTCCGATCTCCCTGTAGTCTCTGTGGGCCACGGCCACGATCACCGTGTCCAGGTCCCTCAACTCGTCCATGGAGACGAGGTCCAGGCCGTAGTAATGACGAGCCTCCGCGGGGTCGGCCATGGGGTCGTGCACCAGCGCCCGCATGCCGTATTCGCCAAGCTCGCGGATGATGTCCACCACCCGGGTATTGCGCAGGTCGGGTACGTCCTCCTTGAAGGTCAGGCCAAGCACTCCGGCGCGGGCGCCGCGCACCTGGACTCCATCGGCTATGAGCATCTTCACGCATTGCTCCACCACGTACTTGCCCATGCCGTCGTTGATGCGGCGACCCGCGAGGATCATCTCGGGATGGTAGCCCAGCGATTCCGCCTTGAATGTAAGGTAGTAAGGATCCACGCCGATGCAATGGCCGCCAACGAGCCCCGGGGAAAACGGCAGGAAGTTCCACTTGGTACCCGCCGCCTCCAGCACGTCCCGGGTGTCTATACCCATTTTGTCAAAGATCATGGAGAGTTCGTTCATGAGGGCGATGTTGAGGTCCCGCTGCGTGTTCTCGATGACCTTGGCCGCCTCGGCGACCTTGATGGTGGGGGCCAGATGTATGCCGGCCATCACCACGGAGCCGTAAACCTTGGCCAGCATGTCGCCCGTCCTTTCGTCCGAGCCGGAAACCACCTTCACCACCTTGTCGATGGTGTGGACCTTGTCGCCCGGATTGATGCGCTCCGGTGAATAGCCCACGGTGAAATCCTCGCCGAAACGAAGTCCCGATTCCTCCACCAGTATGGGCACGCAGACCTCTTCCGTGACACCGGGATAAACCGTGGACTCGAAAACCACGCAGGCGCCGGCGCGCATGTTGGCGCCCACGGTTCTGCTGGCGGAACGGACCGGTCCGAGGTCGGGTATGCGGTGCGCGTCGATGGGCGTGGGTACGGCAACGATGATCAGACCGCAACCGGCGAGATCCGAGGCGTTGCCCGTGTATGCCATGTCCACGGAAGCAAGCTCCTCGTCCGTCACCTCTCGGGTACGGTCCGTGCCACCGGCCAGTTCCCGGATGCGCACCGGATCCACGTCGAACCCGGTTACCGCGAAATGTCGCGCCAGATGCACGGCAAGGGGCAGGCCGACGTAACCGAGGCCCACGACTCCGATTCCGGTTTCCCTGTTCTTCAAAGCCTCGAAATCCACCATGTGCTGAAACGACCTCCGTGTCGCTGTTACTGGTTTCCGACGAAAAACGGGCGGAACGAATCCACCGGGCGGGCAAGGCCGCCGTCGATTTCCCTCATGATGCGTTCCCGGGCCCCGGGCAGCCGGCCCTCGAGGTCCAGGTAATTGGTGTAATGATCGCTGGTGAGCATGGAATCCACATCGAGGTTTTCCACGAGCAGCCGGGTTTCCTCCAGAACACCGTGCGCGCCCAGCATCTCGAAGGCGCCGGAGCGGACCTGGTCCAACATGGGCGTGTTCACCTTGGGGACGAACGTCCGGAGCCGAATGAAGTCCGGATTGATCACGTTGAGCACCCGCGCGGTCTCAATGGCGTGTTCCCGTGTACGCCCGCGTCCTCCCAGGCCGAGCACCACGTACAGTGACAGGGTGATGCCCGCGTCCATGACCATTCCGCCGGCATCGATCTGTTCCTCCGAGCTGGTACCCTTCCTGACCCTTCGGAGCACCACGTCGTCGCCTGATTCCAGGCCCACGTGAATGCGGGAGAGCCCTGCCTCACGCAACTCACGTAGTCCCTGTTCGCCCTTTTTCACGATGTACCGGGACGAGCCGTACACCGTAATGCGGGACAATCCGGGAAACAGTTCCCGTGCGTACCGGCAGATTTCGCACAGGTCGTCCGTGCGCATGGCGATGGTATTGCCGGCCGGGAAGAAAAGACCGCGCACCGTGTCGCCGTAATGGTCATGAGCCTCTCGCAGATCCTCCCTGATTTCCTCCACGGGCCGGACCCTGTACCTCGGGCCGTCCTTGTATACCATGCAGAAGGTGCACCGGTTGTGGGGGCAGCCGATGGTGGCCTGGACAAGCAGGGAGTCCGCCTCGCTCGGCGGCCGGTATATGGGACCTTCGTATCGCATGGTGGTCACGACAACGGACGGGGCTTGCCAAAACCTCGACAATCAATTGATAAAAAGATCAATCCTGCAAAATTATCAGGATCTTAATGATCTCTTGGGCCTGCGCTCGGAAACCACCTCCGCCAACAGGCTGCGTTCCTCTTCGTCGCTCAAATACCTCCACTCACCCTCGGGCAGGTCGCCAAGCCGAACCTTGCCCATTCGGACACGGTGCAGCCTGACCACGTCGTTGCCCACTTTGTCCACCATCCTTCGTATCTGGCGGTTCCTGCCCTCCTTGAGGAAAATGCGAAACCGGCACGGACCCATACGCTGCACCTTTGCCGGCCGGGTTCTGGAGCCCAGGATGCGCATGCCCTTTCGCATGCGCGCCAGGTCGTCGTCGGCAACGGGACTGGCCACCTCCACCACGTATTCCTTCTCGTGGTCAAAGGACGGGTGGGACAGCATGTGGTGCACCTCTCCGTCATTGGTCAGGATGACCAGACCGGTGGAATCCTTGTCCAGCCTGCCGACCGGATATACCCGCTCCGGGATGTCCACGAGGTCGGTGATCACCTTCTGGCCGGGATGGTCGCAGCTGGTCACCACTCCCCGGGGCTTGTGAACCTTCACGTACACCCTGGGTTCGCTGCCGGACACCGGTTTGCCGTCAACGGTGATCCGGTCGCGATCCGGGTCCACATGGGTGCCCATTTTGCGGATCACTTCACCGTTCACCGCGACCCTGCCCTCCACGACGGCGCGTTCGGCGTGCCGCCTGGAGCAGACCCCGGCGTGGGCAAGGTATTTTTGTATGCGCACCATGGACATGGATCAGGTCCGATAGTCCGCGTTGATGCTCACGTACTCGTGGGACAGGTCGCAGGTGAGGACCGACGCCTCGCCGTCGCCCATGTGCATCACGAGGCGGACGGTGTACTCGGGCTTTTTGAACACCGTGGTTGCCGCCGCCTCGATGCCGGGAACCGCCAGCCCGTTTTTCGCCACCTGGACGTCGTCGAAATACACGTCGAACCTTTCCGGATTCATGGGCACTCCCGTGCTTCCGGCGGCCGCGATGAGCCTTCCCCAGTTGGCGTCCTCGCCGTAAAAGGCCGTTTTGACCAGGGGCGAATTGGCGATCTGGTAGGCCACGGTGTTCGCGTCATCGCCGGAGGCCGCGCCGGCCACCTCCACGGTGACCACCTTGGTGGCGCCCTCTCCGTCCCTGACCATGGCCCTGGCAAGGGACAACAGCACGTCGTTCAGGGCATCGGTGAAAGCGTCACGATTCGAGCCAAAATCCAGGGATGATTTGCCGGCGGCCATGAGAAGCACGGTGTCATTGGTGCTCATGTCGCCGTCCACGGAAATCCGGTTGAAGGATGCGTCCACTCCCGGAGCCAGAACCCCGGACAGCTCCTCCGAACTCGCCCGGATGTCCGTGCACACGAAGCACAGCATGGTGGCCATGTTCGGCTGGATCATGCCGGCGCCCTTGGCCACGCCGAGGACGGTGAAGGAGTCACCGCCGACGCTGACCCTGCGCGCCTCGGCCTTGGGAAAGGTGTCCGTGGTCATGATGGCCCGGGAAAACGCCGGGAACCCGTCCGCCGCAAGGGAGGCGGCCAGGGCGGGCATGGCGGACTCGATCTTCGAGACGTCCAGCATCTGCCCTATGACGCCCGTGGAGGCCACCAGCATCTCCCGGTCGTTCACGCCAAGAGCCTTGCCCGCTATCGCGGCCATGGCGCGGGCGTCCTGGATGCCCTGCTCACCGGTGCAGCAGTTGGCGTTTCCGCTGTTGGCGATCACCCCTCTGCACACGCCCCTGGCGGCGCGCCTTTCGTCCAGAACCACCGGCGCGGCCCGCACCGTGTTTCTGGTGAACACTCCCGCCACAGCCGCACCGTCCGGACAGGCGATCATGCCGAGGTCCGGCATGTCGCCTTTCTTGATTCCAGCGGCCGTTCCGCCGGCGGTGAATCCCCTGCAACCCAATGCGGGATCAATGGCTTCCATGTTCGGATCTCCGTTCCGCCGAGGAAGATGGCGCCTGTTTCACATATCCCGTCATCCGCTCACCTGAGCGGGTGACCCGCAGCATTTCTTGTATTTCTTTCCCGACCCGCAGGGGCATGGCGCGTTTCGGCCCACCTTTTTCTCTTCGCGCTTGACGGGCTTTTTTCCGGGCTTCTCTCCTTGCCCGCCATGGGACAGGTTCATCTGCTGCTCGTCGGGACGCAGTTCCTCCACGTCCTCGGGCCGGGCAAGCTGAATCCGGTACAGAAGGGCCACGGTCTCTTCCTTGACACGCTCGATCATGTCCTGGAACATCTCGAAACCTTCCTTCTTGTAAACCACGAGCGGATTCTGCTGGGCATATCCCCGAAGACCGATGCCCTCTTTCAGGTGGTCCATGCTGAGCAGGTGGTCCTTCCACAACCGGTCCACCGTCTGCAGCATGACCATGCGCTCCACTTCACGGAAATCCGCGGCCCCGATCTCGCGCTCCTTTTGATCGTAGACATCCAGCGCCATGCTTTCCAGCTGTTCCAGGAGTTTTTCCTGGGTCAGCCGGCGCCTGGCCTCCTCGTCGAAACGGACCCGGAAGCCGAACTGTTTAAAAAAGGCCCCGGTGAGCCCCTTCCAGTCCCAGTCTTCAGGCAGGTTGCGGTTATTCGTGTGTGAAAACACGATCTGCTCGACCATACCGGAAACCATTTCCCGGATGGATGACTTCAGCGACTCCTTGGTCAAGGCCTCCCTGCGCTGGCGATAGATCACCTCGCGCTGCTGGTTCATCACGTCGTCGTATTCGATGAGCTGCTTGCGTATGTTGAAGTTGTGGGCCTCGACCTTGCGCTGGGCGTTCTCGATGGCCTTGGATATCCAGGTGTGCTCGATCGGCTCACCCTCTTCCATGCCGATCTTGTCCATGATGCCGGAAATCCGCTCTCCACCGAATATCCGCAGGAGGTCGTCCTCCAGGGACAGGTAAAACCTCGAGCTGCCCGGGTCGCCCTGGCGGCCGGACCGACCCCTTAGCTGGTTGTCGATACGCCGGCTCTCGTGGCGCTCCGTGCCCAGGATATGCAGGCCGCCGAGCTCCCGCACCCCTTCCCCCAGGACGATGTCCGTACCACGACCCGCCATGTTGGTGGAGATGGTCACCGTGCCCGCCTGACCTGCCTGCGCCACTATCTCCGCCTCTCCGGAGTGGTTTTTCGCGTTCAGCACCGAATGGGGTATTCCCCGGCGCTTGAGTTTCCTGGCCAGCTTTTCCGAGTCGTCGATGGAGATGGTGCCCACCAGAACGGGCTGCCCGGTGGAATAACAGGCTTCGATCTCGTCCAGGACCGCCTCGAACTTCTCCTGAGTGGTCCTGTAGATGACATCCGCGAAGTCCCTGCGGATCATGGGCTTGTGCGTGGGAACCACGGCGACGTCCAGGTTGTAGATTTTCTTGAACTCCGCGGCCTCCGTGTCCGCCGTACCGGTCATGCCGGCCAGCTTGTCGTACATGCGGAAGTAGTTCTGGAAGGTGATGGTGGCCAGGGTCTGGTTCTCGCTTTCGATCTTGACCTTTTCCTTGGCCTCCAGAGCCTGGTGGAGTCCCTCGCTGTAGCGGCGGCCCGGCATCAGGCGACCGGTGAATTCGTCCACGATGATGACTTCGCCGTCCTTGACGATGTAGTCGACGTCCCGCTTGAACAACACGTGGGCCTTGAGGGCCTGGTTCACGTGGTGCAGCATCTCCGTATTACGCGGATCGTAGATGTTTTCCACGTCCAGCAGCTTCTCGCAATGGGCCACGCCTTCCTCGGTCAGCATCACCGAGCGGGCCTTTTCGTCCACCGTGTAGTCCTTTTCCTTGCCAAGGCGGGGGATGACCCGATCCACCACGTAGTAGAGATGCGTGGACTGTTCCGCCGGACCGGAAATGATGAGCGGGGTCCTGGCCTCGTCGATCAGAATGCTGTCCACCTCGTCCACGATGGCGAAGTTCAGGTCCCTCTGCACAAAGGTTTCCGCCGTGAACTTCATGTTGTCGCGGAGATAGTCGAAGCCGAACTCGTTGTTGGTTCCGTAGGTGATGTCGGCGCCATAGGCCTGCTGGCGCTCCTCGTCCGACATACCATGGACGACAGTGCCCACCGAAAGCCCCAGGAAACTGTACAGCCGGCCCATCCACTCCGTGTCACGCCCGGCCAGGTAGTCGTTCACCGTGACGATGTGCACGCCCCTGCCGGAAAGCGCGTTGAGATATGCGGGAAGAGTGGCCACAAGGGTCTTGCCCTCTCCGGTCTTCATCTCGGCGATCTTGCCTTCATGAAGCACCACGCCGCCTATGATCTGCACATCGAAGTGCCGCATGCCAAGCACCCGGCGGGAAGCCTCCCTCACCACGGCGAAGGCCTCGGGCAGGATGTCGTCCAGGGACGCCCCGTTGTGCAGTTTGTCCCGCAGCAACGGTGTCTGCTGCCGCAGTTCCCCGTCGGTCAGTGGGGCATACCGGTCCTCCAGTTCATTTACCTGGAAGACCAGGGGGTGAATCCTTTTCAGCTCGCGGTCATTCTTCGTGCCGAAGATTTTACTCAAAAAGTTTTCAATCATGGGTAAAGGCTGAACCTCCCTCGAATGTTGTGGGGCAACACATATCAAAGCCGCCGTACGCTTACAAGGGCAAACGGGAGGGGGAAGCGGCCATGCGCGCCAACATTCCCGCATCCGCAATGTGTTCCGATAACGGCTGATAATATAAGGAGGGAATCAGAAAAGACAACTGCCCGAATTCACTGGCCCCTTTCGCCGGAGGCCGTTTGTCCGGGCAGGCGGTCGCATCCAATTGGCTTGGACCGTCGTCAGTTGAGGATGTACTTCTGTGGGTTTACCGGGATGCCGTTAAGATGCACTTCATAATGAACATGGGGCCCGGTGCTGCGGCCCGTGTTGCCGATATGAGCGATTTCCTCCCCGCGCCTCACCGCTTCCCCCTTTTTCTTGAGGGCTTTGTCCAGATGTCCATAGCGCGTAATGAAGCCGTGTCCGTGATCGATGACCATCATGCGGCCCATGAGCCCCTTTTTGCCTACAAAGGTCACCGTACCGTCCGCCGGAGCGACAAGGGGCGTGCCATGACGGGCAGCCATGTCCTGACCCTTGTGAAATTCCCTGAGACCCGTGAACGGGGATTTTCTGTAACCGAAATTCGAAGTGGTCCAGCACTTGCCCTTTACCGGATGGATCGAAGGCGTGGACACCAGTATGTCCCTCTTGCCCTCCAAACCGTCAAGCAGTTCACGCAGGCTGTCTTCCTGGAGGGCGGCCACCGATGAGAGCGTGTGGATGCGCTCGTTCATCTCCCGGTTCAGGCTGTTGTGCTTTTCGCTCAGGGACAGGGAAGGATCCAGCGACTCCGTGTCGGAACCGCCGATGGCGAACACACCGCCGTTTTCGCCTGTTTGCTCAAGGTCGGCAATGATGCGAATCCTGGTTTCAAAATCCTGCAACTTGACGAATCGGTCCGTCAACGAGTTGATCCGTTCGGCCATGGTCTTCAGACGAACCCGCTGGGACTTGAGCTCCAACTGCTGCACCGCGAGGTTTTCCCTGAGCGCGGCTGCCTTCCGGTCAGCGCCTTCCAGGTTGCGGTACTTGTGATAAAGGAGGGCGCCGCTGCCGGCCACCGCACCCACGGCGGCCAATGCGAAAACCGCGATCACCCAGATCCAGATTGTGGAGAGGGAAAATTGCCTCAAGGACGTACCATTGGCGGGAATTATGCAAACAGTGTACTTTTTCATTCAGAATCTGTATCCCGTGGCTTCGGATGCGGGCATACCCCGGTGGGTCGGTGGAATGCCGTGGAGTACCATCCGCTCATGGACTCACTGACGGACGCACAATGCTGCTTCCTGATCATCAATATCCGGGAATGGCACATTTGTCAAGAGCAATGCCCTGTAAATTCACTACATCAGAGGCCAGTTACACACGAAACACTTCACACCTCCCTGCCTGTTTCACCATTTTTCGAACCAATTCCCCTTTTCCTCCCCTTATACAGATTCAACGATTATGACGCATTGCGGCACAAAACCGACCCCACCCCCTCTCCTTCAATACACCAAATCCTGACCCAACTAGAAAATCGTGTAGACGAAAGGCGCCACCGAACTGCTTTCCGCGAAAAATATCAGGCCCCCCAGCACTGCAAGCACCATCACTATCGGCAACAACCAATAACGTTTCCGGTGCTTCAAAAACTCCAGAAATTCCACAATCAATGAATCATTGGCCATGAATCCCCTCCACATGCTCCAGACATGACACGCTTCGCGTCATGGTTCTTCCTGTTGACTCCTGTATTCCTCCAAATACGACAGCATCTCCTCCAACAGCTCCCCTGGATACAATGCGCCGGCCTTTTCCTCCCATAACTGCATGGAACGATTCCTCAACCGGACCATCTCCCCCGCAGGCATGCTCACCTCCTGCAGTCCGTACTCGAGCATGGTTTGCAAGGCCGATGCATTGTCCTTCCGCGTTTCCTCAACAAAACGCATCGCCAGGTCCAGGCTGCCTCCCCGGATACAGTTTCGATGCTCTTCGGGAATCGCGCCCATGGACTCCATCGTATTCATGATGGTCACCGGAGAGTAGCGAATCATGTACGGATGCACGAATTTTACGACCGAATACATCTGCGCGCCCACCATCCACAAGGCCGGCCCGAACAGCGTGTCAGCCCTGCCGCCGCGCATGGCGGCCGATATCTCGGGAACGTCCACCTTCACACTTGCCGCGCCCCATTTTTCCACGCAGTCCTTTTCCAGTTCTCCGTACCAGTTCACGAACGTGGCATCGGAAAACGCATCCACGGAATCAAGTTTCCACTTGACCGAGTAGATCTGGTCGAAATCCTGGTCGAGCCACAGGTACAGCCAGAATCCCCTGCGCGCGGCAAGGTCGACGAAGGTGCCGAACATTTTCCCGCGTATGTAATCCACCTCGTTGTAGTTTTTGAACATGAACGGCAAACCCACCACCGAGAACTCGGGGACGGCTATGAAGCTGCCCTGGGCCGCGAGGCCGCCGATCTGGAGAATACCCTTTTCCATCTTTTCGATGATCTCCTCGTCGTCGCCCATGATGCCACCCCAGTAGACCTTCACTTCCACGTTTCCCTGGGTGCATGTGGTGAGCGCGGGTATCACCATCTGCTCCACCTGCTTGGCCCAGCCCACGCGTTTGGGAGCCAGGGTGCCGGCGCGCCACTGGATCGGGGCGTCCGCGGCGCGGACTACGCGGCAATCCCATGCCAGGATCGCCAGGACGACGAGCAGGAGTGCCGGAGTGGAGCTTGTTTGCGCGAAAATTGTTCTCATTCTGCGGGCTCCTTCATGGTGCCGGGAGACGGCTGCGTAGTGGGGACGAACCGGTTCTGCAGTGATAGTCGAACCGGCGGGACACAAGGTGTCGCAAAGTCAGGCGGGACGCCACGGAGTCAGGGGCCGACAGGCGCCGGAGCGACGGCACAGCGCCTGTCCGCACTCCGCTGAAAACCTGGAATCCACCAGATTGTTCACAACGATGACACCTGAATCCGTGAACGGACCCGGGCAGTGTGGAGGCAAGGCCGGGACACGCCGGCCGTACCCGGGTACGCCGCGTCGGTCAAGGACGAAGCGCAATGCCTCGGATCGCGTTCATGAAAGACCGCCAGGGTCCGGAAGCGCCCCGCATATTACGGTATCAGCCTGTTGAAAAACGCGATCTGCGGCGTTGCGCTTCATTTCTCGTCAGT
>JBKHBM010000082.1:0-20159 GCA_046542385.1 Desulfatibacillaceae bacterium
CATAAGTACGCCTTATTCCTAGAAATTCGCGCGCCTTGCATCTCATCGTTTTTGACCAGACTGCCATTTCCGGGTTTTTCAACGGCCTGGTAGGCGGCGTCCGCGGCCTGTCAGTGCTGTTCCGTTTCCCCGCGCGGGTAGACCATTTTTCCGCACATGGAAAGGTCGTATCCTTCAAAACGCGCGGCGATTTCCTGGAACACGTGTTCGTGCAGCATACCCAGGAAGAGTTGCACGCCCTGGTCGAAGAATCGGTTCCGCCGGATCAGGAGGTCGAACCGTTCCCACCTGAGCGGGATGAAGCCAAGGCCCAGCGCGGAAGCCACGGGTCGAATCGCCGGGGCGCAGTCCGCCCGTTCGGCCAGGACCTCGAGGCCCACGTCCATGTGGCCCCTGAACTCCCGTTCATACCCCTGTATCCGTGAACCGTCCAGCCCGACACGGGCCAGCTCCCTGTCGAACAAAAGCCGGGTGCCGGTGCCTCTGGGCCGGTTGACCACGGATATGCCGGTACGGCCCAGATCCTCCACGCCGTAAATCCCCTTGGGATTGTTTCCGGCCACCACCAGGCCCTGCTCCCGCCGGGCGAAGTTGACCACGGCCGGTATTCTGCCCTCCAGCTCCTTTTGGGCGAACTCGAAATTGTATTCCTGGTCGTCCTCCTGAAGGAGGTGGCTGCAGGCCACGTGGCAGCACCCCCTGGCCAGGGAGCGTATGCCCCCCATGCTGCCCAGGTTGCCGAATACCGCCACATGGTCAGGGTATTCACGGTTGAAAAGGGCAAGCCCCTTGTCCAGCAGAAGGTCGTTGCTGCCGGCGAAAACCACCAGGCCGGTGGCAGCCCTGGGGCCGGAGTCCTCCGGGTAGTTCACCACGTGGTTTTCGATCCATCGGTCCACGAGGTCCCGCGGAAAGATCCACTTGCCCGTGACCTTGGTGGCGGGCAACCTCTTTTCGGAGATCAGCGTGTAGACCATCTTCTCATTCACGTCCAGGTATCGCGCCACCTCCCGTGTACTCAGGAACCGTTGCTCATCCATCAGACACCTTTTCCTGTTGTCGCGTTTCGAGTCACTGTCGGGCCAGGGTAAAAGACACCATACTATACGGGGCGGGTTTGGCAACAGCAGCCGGCATGAGTGGTCAGACCGGCCCCCGGCGATTTGGCCGCCGGGGTATCTGGATTTGCCACCCCGGCACAAAAGTGCTATGGATTTGTCGGACAAACAACCCCCGGAACATGAAGGAACTCGTTTGCCACGGTCACGTCGGCGTTTTTCGCCTTCGGCCGAGGTGATTTGGTTTTAGTGTGCAAAAGAAAGGAGTCGTTGATGAATCTCTTGAAGAACCGAGGCCGCCATATCGCGCTTGCCGTTGTCATCCTGTTGGTGGCCGCGACGGGAACCATGGCCCAGGACGCCGCCCAATCCAATGGCGCGGTAGCCGAGGTAAACGGCGAGCCCATCACGCGGCAGGAATTCGACCAGACCATGATGCAGATCCAGCAGCAGGCCATGCGCATGGGCCAGGAGGTTGGCGAAGCCCAACTCGCCATGATGCGCGCCGACGTGCTGGAAAAGCTAGTGGCCAATGAGCTGCTGTATCAGGAAAGTCGGAAGCAGGGCATAGAGATTGCAGAGGAAACCGTCGACAAGATACATGGCGAGATGATCGACCAGAAGTTCAAAACCCGCGAACAGTACGAACAACAGCTGGACAAGGCCGGGCTTTCGGACAGGTATGTGCGCCGCGGCATCAGGCGCGGCATGGCGGTGGAAAAGCTGATCAAGGAGCGATACACGCCGAAAGTGGAAGTCACGGACGAAGAGATCCGGGCGTTTTACGAGAAGAACAAGGACAAGTTCAAGGCGCCCGAGCAGGTGGAGGCCCGGCACATCCTTATCAAGGTGGATGATTCGGAGGACAAGGCAGCCAGGGCCGAGGCCAGGAAGAGAATCGAGGAGGTCCAGAATAAGCTGGAAGGCGGTGGCGACTTTGCCGCGCTGGCCAAGGAGTACTCCGACTGCCCCTCGGCTTCCAAGGGCGGGAATCTTGGGTCCTTCGACCGGAACCGGATGGTCAAACCCTTCGAGGAGGCAGCCTTCTCCCTCAAGACGGGTGAGCGCAGCGACATCGTGGAGACCAGGTTCGGCTACCACATCATCGAGGTCACGGGCAGGCGGGACGAGGGTGTTGTCGCCTTTGAGGACGTGAAGGACCGGATCGCCGATTACCTGCAGAACCAGGAGATTTCGCAGCTTCTGAAAGAGGAAGTGGCCCAGCTCAAGCAAAAGGCCGACATCAAGACCCACATTGACGTGGCCGAAAACCAGGGCGCGCCGGCGACTCCCGCCGAATAGGATGGTGGGGCCCGTCCCGGCCATGGTCTGAAAACGAAATCGAGATCATTGCGGCCCGGCCGGTTGAGCGAAGGTTCAACCGGCCGGGCTTTCTGGCTTTTCGGGATACCGGAGGGCGGGTCGTGGGTACCTTGAAACACGCCCTTGGTGGCGGGATGGGCGGCTAGGGGCAGGCCTTCTTCCGGGGCATTCCAAACGCGACCGGGAGACGCGCGGGGCAAGGTGATTGGGGCGATGGAGCGGGCACAAAAAAGACCGGCCCTTTGGCAAGAGCCGGTCTTTCGCGTTTCTGCCTTGCGCGGTCCGTTTAGCAGGCGCAGCCGCCTTCACCGCCGCCGCTGCAGGTCCCGCATTCGGGGCCCATGGTCGGCTCGCCGCTTACGCCCATGACCTCGATGTCAAAGGTCAGGGATTTGCCGGCCAGAGGGTGGTTGAGATCGACCTCTATCTCGCTGTCCGTGGTGTCGGAGACCCATACGGGCACCTGCTGGCCATTGGGGGCCTGCAAGGCCAGGGTGTCACCCACCTTGGGGTCCAGCCCTTCTGGAAGGTCGGAGCGGGCAAACGTCCTCTTCAAATTCTCGTCGCGTTCGCCATAGGCTTCGGCAGCCTCCAGGGTAAAGGTCTTCTTTTCGGTTTCCTCCATGCCCTCGAGAGCCTTTTCAAAGCCGGGTATAACCTGACCGGAACCGACCTGGACCTCAAGAGGTTCCCTCTCGTGGCTGGAGTCGAAGACTTCCCCGTTTTCCAGGGTCCCGGTGTAATGAACTTTCACATAATCGCCGGATTGAACTTTACTCATCATGCCTCCTTGTCTGGGGTTGTTTTACCATATTAACCTAAACCCCATACGGGTCATGTCAACCATAAAGGTGAAAAATACTTGAATACATAGGGTTTTATCCATAATTCGATACCTTGAAACCCCCAATTCGGGATGACTGCAATGATGAAAACGATCCACTACAGAATGGAGTTGGTGAACACGGAAGCCTCCACCGGATACGTGGTCTGCCGCCCTGAACAGGACATGGATCCGGAGCAGGCCCTGGGCCTGTTGCGCGACCGGCCCAACGACACGTTTTTGCATCGCCATGTGCTGGAAACCGTCCTCTCGTTAAAGCGCGAACAGGCGCACCGGACCCTTGGCGACCATCCCGTGGACCGGGCCGTGGCCGCGGAGGCGGCGGTGCTGGACCCGCGCGGGGAATCACCCTTTCCGCCGCCGGACCCGGCTGCCCTGCGCGACCTTGCCCGGCACACGCCCATGGTGGACCTGCGTTGCGAGGCCATGGAGAACGTGGGGGTGCTCCGGGAATGGGCGGAGCTTTTCAGAAGGAACCTGCTCGAGCTGCGGCCCCTGCCCCGACCGGAGGACGCCGGGATCACGGTCCCGTATTCCCGGCAATTCCTCGAGGACCTGTGGAACAGCGCCGTACCCACCTGGAAACTCTTCCAACACGTT
The DNA here is from genome assembly GCA_046542385.1 of Desulfatibacillaceae bacterium. GTDB lineage: Bacteria > Desulfobacterota > Desulfobacteria > Desulfobacterales > Desulfatibacillaceae > JBKHBM01. Next base: position 3,826 of record JBKHBM010000082.1, read on the forward strand.
CCCGTGCCGGAGGAGGCAGGGGAAGACGTGTCTCCGGAACGGACAGTCGAAGCCGCCAGGGAACGTCTGGAGGCGGCCGGATTCCTGGCCGACCACCAGGAAATGCGCCACGAGGCGTCCCTTGCCCATCTGGGTCTGCTTCACCGGTGGAAGCTGGACGTTGCCACCTCTGTCGGGACCAACCGGCACACCCTGGCGGGGGAACCCACCGCATATGGCAGGGGATACCGCCCGGAATACGCCCGGGCCTCCCTGTACATGGAAATCGTGGAAAGGGTTTGCGCATTCGCCTCCTTTGACGCCGATGGCCCCGTGGGCTATTCGACCGACCACGGTTTCGCGCACGGCTCCCTGGAGGACCTCGCCGGCCAGGGCAGAAAGGCGGTGGACCCCAACCTGCTGCGCCCGGACGCGCCTTACGGCGGCGAACCCCTGTACTGGGTCCGGGGCGCGTCCCCCCTGCCGGCCGGAGGCTTCGAGGATGTGTGGGTGCCGGCGCAGTGCGTGTTTTTGTTCTCCAACCTGGACGAGATCCGTCTCCACGCCGGACTCGGCTCCACGGGCCTGGCCTCCGGCACCACCGTGGAGCAGGCACGCCTTTCAGCCCTGCTGGAGGTGGTGGAGCGGGACGCGGAGGCCGCCACTCCGTACACGCCCCGCCGGTGCTTTGCCCTTGAGGCGCGTGATCCCAACATCTCCGCCATCCTGGAGGACTACCAGGCCCGGGGGATCGTGGTGCGATTCATGGACATGACCTCATGGCTGGGCGTGCCATGCTTCAAGAGCCTTGTCATGGGCAAGGACGGCGTACTGGCCAAGGGGACGGACGCGAAGCTCTCCGGTCCCCGGGCCGCCATGTCGGCGCTCGCCGAGACTCCGTACCCATATCCCGACGGGCCGGCGTCGGCGGTTCCGGAAAAGCTGGCCTCGGTGCCCGTCAGGTATCTCGAGGACCTTCTGGAATTGTCACGAGGCACCCTGGCGGACCTTGCCCTGCTGGAGGCCACGTTTATCAGGAACCATCGTGCTCCGGTGTACGTGGATCTTACCCGGGAGGACCTGGGTCTGCCGGTGGTCCGCGCTGTCGTACCCCAGATGGAGCCCATGGCGGATTTCGACCGGTTCAGCCTTCCGGGGCCGCGCATGTTCGCGGGCTACCTTGCCATGTGGGAAATATGATATCGTGGGGACGGGCCCGCGGACCCGGGAACGCGGTATGGTCAATGAACCCTTGAGCTGATCGAGGAGCATCCATGAAAACAACGGGACTGTTGGCGCTGGCGGCGTGTATTTTCTGGACCTGCGTGATTCCGTCGCCCGCGGGCGCCATCTACGGTTGGTTCGAGGACGGGCAGGACAAGCTCATGCGCGGGCGTTACGAGGAAGCCGTGGAATCCTTTACCAGGGCCATCGGAATCAATCCCGATCTTGCCGTGGCCTATTACAACCGGGCCATCGCCTATCGTCGGCTTGGAGATTTCGAGAAGGCCGTGGCCGATTATACCGAGGCCATTGAAATGGAATCCGGATTCGCCGACGCGTTCAACAATCGGGCCGCCATCCGGCTGTACCAGGGCCGGTTCGCCGAGGCCATGTCCGACAGCCTCCGGGCCGTCGCGGCGGACCCGGGGCACGTCTGGGCCCACAACCAGCTTGCCTGGCTGTACGCGGCCTGTCCCGAAAACCGGTACCGCGACGGGGAGAAGGCGCTCAGGCACGCCAACAAGGCCCTGGAGCTCCTGGGCCACGAGGACTCGAGCCTTCTGGACACCAAAGCCGCCGCCCTGGCCGAACTGGGCCGGTTCGGGGAGGCGGTGAAAACCCAGAAACGGGCCATTGACCTGTTGAAGGAAAAGGACCGGGAAGCACGGACGGAGGAGTTCGGGTTGCGGCTCACCCTGTACGAATCAGGAAAACCCCTGCGGATCGCGGGAGGCGGCATGTCCAGTCCGGACGCGTCCAAAGCCCGGGGCAACCTGTCCCGCGGCGACGCCACCCGGGGGGGCGGCACCGCATCCGGCCGGGAATCAGGAGCGGACACCGCTCCCGCGGCGTCCCGGGTGGACAAGAAGACCCTGGTCCCGGAGGGGGAAAGGGAAGCCACTGGCCCGGTCGAGGCTCCGGCCGCCACGGAAACGAGGGCCCAAAGGCCGTACTCCCTGCAGGTGGGCGCGTTTTTGAACGAAAACTACGCTGACGAGCGTTTACGCAAGCTGAAGGCCCGGGGTTACCAGGCCTGGGAGGTCAGGAATTCCGACGGCGGCAAGACTTGGCACATCGTCTACGTGGGAGCCTTCGAGAACATGACCCAGGCCGAGGCCGCCGCTGGTGAATTCACGTCGAGGGAAGGCATGCCGGCCATCGTGCGCCGATTGCGGCAGTAGCCGCGGTGCGCCCCGGTTCACGCCCCGAGTCCGTAGAATCTCAGGGCATTGGCGAGGCACAGGCGATCCCGGTCCTCCCGGCTGAGGTCAGGGTAGGTGAAAAGCCGAAACAGGTCCTCGTAGACCTCGGTCCCGGAATCCGTGTTGGCCATGATCCGGGACAGGGAGTCCTCGTCCCCCTCGTATCCCCGGGCCAGAAACGCGATCTCGCTCAACGACGACTTGATGGGGCTCACCGTGATCCCCGCGTAATACCCGGCGTCCAGCACGTCGGCCACGGTCCGTGCATTGCAGTGGTCCACGACCACATGTTCGGGCGGTACCCCCGAGTCGCGAAGAATGGGCAGGGTCAACTCCAGAATCCGCTCCTTGTCCTCGCGCGGCGTGTGGACCCCGGCGACCTTGCCGAAGCGGGCGCTTTCCGCGGCCACTTCCAACTGGGCCGCGAATATCTCCTTTTCCCGCTCGCCACCGGTTTCCAGGCCGATCTCCCCGACGCCCAGGCACAGCGGGTCCTCCACGTAGGGCATGATCATGTCGAACACCATCCCGGGTTCGAGGTCCGGCGTTATGTCGCGGGGATGGATACCGGCAAGGAAGTAGCAGGGAAGCCCGGCTTCCCGGATTTTCGTCATGGTGGCCAACTGACCCTCGAGGTAGGCGCGGATGTCATCCACCGAGGAAACCGCGCCAGACCAGGACCAGGACACGGGCATGCATCCCACTTTGATCATCCATTCAATGCGTTCCGGATTGTCCCGCAGGATGTGGTCCAGGTGCACGTGGCTGTCGACGAAGGACAAAGCTTTGGGTCCCATGGTACCGCTCCTTGATTCGCTGTGGCCCGGACCAAAGTCCGGTTATTCCGCGCGCTCCCGGCGAGTGCACCATAGAAATACACGTTGGGCGGCCAAAACGCAAGCCGGGGACGCACGCCATGTATGTCGAGGCGCGGTCCCCGGCCCTGTATCAGCCTGATGAAAAACGCGATCTGCGGCGTTGGGGCGTGTTTCTTCCCGGTGCGGCGTACGCCAGGTACGCCAACCTCCCCGGAATTCGCGCGCCTTGCATCCCATGGTTTTTGAACAGGCTGTAAAGTCCGAGTTTTCCAACGGACTGGTATGATCCTACTGCAGCATGAGTTTCGATATGATTTCCCGCATGATTTCCGTGGTGCCGCCGCCGATGGACAGGATGCGCGCGTCACGCCACAGCCGCTCCACCACGCTTTCCCGCATGTACCCGTATCCCCCGAAAATCTGGACCGCGTCGTAGGTTACCTTGTCCGCGACGTGGCAGGCGAAATTCTTGGCCATGGAGATTTCCTTGACCTGGAATTCCCCCGCGTCGATCTTCGCTGCAACGCGGTACGTGAATTCGCGGGCCACCTCCGTGAGGGTAGCCATGTCCACCAGCTTGTGCCGGGTCACCTGGAAGCCCATGATGGGCTTGCCAAAGGCCTCGCGCTTTTTCGCGTAGTCAAGGGCCAGCTCAAGGGCGATCTGGGCGGTCATGTAGGCCATCACGGCCAGCGCCAGCCGCTCGGACTGGAAGTTTTCCATGATGTAGTAAAAGCCCTTGTTCTCCTCGCCGATGAGGTTGGCCTTGGGAACCCGGCAGTTGTCGAAGAAAATCTCCGCCGTGTCCGAGGCCCACCACCCCGTCTTCTTGAGGGGCTGGGACACCGAGTAGCCCGGGGAATCGCTCTCGATCACCAGGAGGCTGACCCCGCCGTGGCCCTCGCCACCGGTTCGCACAGCCGTGGTCAGCTGATGGGCGCGGGTTCCGCTGGTGATGAAGGTCTTGGACCCGTTCACGATGTAGTGGTCGCCGTCGTCCACCGCAGTCGTGGTGAGGCTGGCCACGTCGGACCCGCCGGCCGGTTCCGTGATGCCCAGGGCCGCTATCCGGTCACCGGCAAGCACCGGGGCCACGAACTTTTTCTTCTGCTCGTCCGTGCCGTGGCGCACTATGGGCGGCAGGGCGATGTCCAGAGAGCCGATGCTCGCGGCGAAACCGCCCGAGGTGGAGCGCATGAGCTCCTCGGTGAGGACGATGCCGAAGAACACGTCCGCCGGGGTGCCGCCCAGTTCCTCGGGATAGCCCACGCTCAAAAAGCCGGCCTCGCCCGCGGCCTTGTACAGTTCAATGGGAAACTCGCCGGCCTCCTCCCACTCTTCGATGTGGGGGCGTATCTCCTTTTTCACGAGTTCCCGAACCGACTTGCGGAACATCTCGTGGGATTTTGAAAAATAGTGCTGGTACGTCGCCTTCGTGGAAAAACCTTCCATCGTAGCCTCCGTTATGTGGAACCTGAATCCGTGACGAAAATATTGAAAAAACTTCCAAGAAGCCCATAAATCGGGCATTTTGCGTGTTCTTGAACAAATCTTCGTTTCACCCATTGGGTGAAAGGTTTTTTCGCCCTTGCGGGCCGGCCTCATGCGGCGCGTCTGCGGCGTCAGAGCCAGACCGGCGTACTTTTGGTACAGCCGGCAAATCTCTTCCTTGCTTCCGCACCACCTGAGACCGCTCACGGATCCAGGTGGAAATGCCCGGGATCGCCAGGGGAAGTCCCGGGCAGTCTATCCGGATTCCTGCCGGTCCGCCCTGGAAAACGGGGTCATGGGTCCGGTGAGCAGAAACGGCAGGGGGATGTTCCTCTGCTTTTCCGTGAATCCCCAGGTGCCAATGCCCAGATACAAGCCATTGCCGACCTTGCGCACCTCGTCCACCATGTGCACGAAGCCGCACAGGTTCCTGTAGGTGGCGTAGTGAAGTTCAAAGCACGGCCGGGAGTCGAACCGGGACGGCACGATCCCGGTCTTCATCCGGTACTTCCGGACGACGTTGCCCATGCTGCGGAACATGTTGTAGCCGTGGCCGGGATAGCCGTCCGCGGGAGTGAACGCCTTGCCCAGCCACAATCCGTGCAGGACGGGCAGGCTGAGCATGGAGTTGGAGAAAATATTGGTGAACCGGTCTCCCTGGTCCAGGAGATGGGCGGCGTACTCCCCGTCCATTTCCTCGAAATTCGGTGGATCCAGGGACAGCCAAAGGTCCATGATCCGGCGTCTGGGCATGTTGAACAGCTCGGGTACGTGGGTGACGACTCCTGACCTGGCCTTTGTCATATGCGCCTCCATCAGCCTGTTGAAAAACGCGATCCGCGGCTTTGCGCCTCATCGTTTTTGACCAGGCTGCCAATTCCGGGTTTTTCAACGGCCTGCCATGGGGCAAACGATCGCCCGTTATGGCCTGTGAAAATCGCGTTTCCCCGTCGGGCCGCGTCGCAAAACAAGCCGGTTGTGCCTTGGTGCGAGAGGTTTTGTCAGAATATGGTTTCGGGCACTATATCACGGTCAGGGCGGTTGGCAACCCTTTGCCCGCCTGGAATCGCCCCCGCCGTTTCCCGCCTTCGGTCCCACGGCGCCCTGACCCGAGCCGGGGGTCCGGGCGGCGAAGCGTGGCGCCGCACCCCGCCCGTGGAATCTCCGACTGTGGGCCCTCCGGACGAGGGGCCGTGAATACCTCCGATTTTGCACTATGCCGCGAACACTCACGGGGGAGTCCCCGGTGGCTCCGGGGCGACTCCCCCGCTTGTGCTCCATGTTGTCGCAGCCCGGCCGCTACTTCATCCCGGGCATGGGCGCCGGCGGTATGGCGATGGCGTCGCCCGTGCCGATGACCTCGCCGCGCTGGTTGGTCCACGTGAGTTCCAGGCGGACCCGTTTTTTCTCGGGCAGCTTCTCCACCACCTCGGCGGTCGCGGTCACCGTGTCGCCGAAGTACGTGGGCGCGCGGAACCGGGTGGTGATCTCGAGCGCGACCGTACCCAGTCCCGGCAGCTTCATCCCCAAAACGGGCGCGATCAGGCTCTGGGGCAGGGCCCCGTGGGCGATGCGCGTGCCGAACGGGGTGAGTTTCGCGAACTCCTCGTTCAGGTGCATGGGGTTGAAGTCGCCGCTGATTCCGGCGAACAGGTAGACGTCGGTCTCGGTGATGGTCTTGGTGAAGCTGGCGGTCATGCCCACCTCGATCTCGTCGTAGGTGTAGCCCAGTTCCGCCACCGGCGGCACCGGCCGGAAATGGTCGATGTCCATGATGGTGTTGGTGGTTTTCCTGGCGAACCTGGGCTGGACCCGCATACCCTTTTTCATGCCGCTGGCCGGCACGCCCCGGACCACGTGGGTGATGGGCGTGTCAGCGCCGTCCAGCTTGATGAGCGCCAGGATGTAGGGCGGTTTCATTGGCTGGTGCGGTTCGGAATAGCGCACCACCGTCCAGCCGGTGACCTCGCCCTGCGGGCCCACCTCCACCCAGTTGTCCTGGATGTTTACGAAGCATTTTTCGCAGGTCTGGCGCGGCGGCAAAAACACCTTGCCGCACGAGTTGCACCGGGTTCCCCTGATCTTCTTTTCGTCACGAAGCGATATGAGAAAACGGCTGCCGGTGCGTCCAGCGAAATACTGGTACGGCAGCGCGAGCTTTCCCTTGACCACGAAGCAGTCGTCCTTGTTTACTTCGTTTTCACGCATTGCCGGCCTCCTCTAGTCCACGAGTTCGAAGTACATGATGTCCGTGATGGCGCCCTTGCGCTTTTCCGCCCACACCGGTTTGACCCGCATGCCCTTTCTGGCTCGCGGGATGTCGTCCGGCTTGAGCTCGTGCCACAGCGTCTCGTGGTCCTTGCATCCGTCCAGGAGTACGTGGAACGAGCAGTAGGGCGTTTCGCGGCTTTCGCCGGTCAACGGGTCTGGGCTGGCGTAGTAGGTCACGTCCATGATGGTGATCTCGCCCTCCGGGCCGACCTCCTCCCACTGGTCGGCGCGCACCACGCAACGGGCGCAGACCTCGCGGGGCGGCAACTGCTTCCGGCCGCAATCCGGGCAGACGTTGGCCAGTATGCGTTTTTCCTTGAACGCATTGAGGAACTTGCCCATGATCGGTCCCGTGGAGAATTTCTGGGGGATGGACAGGACCTGTTTCTTGACGATGAGTTCCTCGCCCTCGTCCTCCATCGGGCCGCTGGGGGGCTCGTATTTTCTGAAGAACTTTGTGGCCTTGGTGAGCAGGCCCATGTCGCCCTCCACCTTGAGGCGGCCCGAGGTGAACGCTGTCATGCCGTCCAGCTTGCCCAGGGTGATGGCGATCCAGTCCTTGGCCGCGCAGGTCGTGGTGACGTCCGGGCTTTCCAGGCCTTCCACCACGCGGACCTTGCCGTCGTCCACGCACACGGTCCATTCGCCGCCGCCCTCGCCGGTGATCACGTATCCGTAGTTGGCGGTGACGCCGGCCACTCCCTCGGGATTCACCCGGGATTCCATGGTGCCGAAGATGTCGGCCACCGTGACTTCCGGCGCGGCTGCCGGCGGCTGGTACTTCTTGAAGAATTTGGTGGCCGGGGTGAGCAGGCCCAGGTCGCCGTCCACCTTGAGCTTGCCCGAGGTGAAGGCGGTCATGCCGTCCAGCTTGCCCAGGGTGATGGCGATCCAGTCCTTGGCCGCGCAGGTGGTGGTGACGCTGGGGTCGTGGATGCCTTCCAGCACCTTGACCTTGCCGTCGTCCACGCACACGGTCCACTCGCCGCCCCCCTCGCCGGTGATCACGTAGCCGTAGTTGGCGGTGATGCCCTGGACCCCCTCCGGATTGACCCGGGACTCCATGGTGCCGAAGATGTCGGCCACCGTGGCGCCGCCCGAGGCGTCCTGCTTGGGGCGGGGCCCCTTCCTGGCCCACTCGCGCAACTCCTTTTTGAGCACCTTGCCGATGGGGCTCCTGGGGAAATCCTCGTCCGTGAGGAGCTCCACGTATTTGGGCACCTTGAACCCGGCGAGGTTCTCCCTGCAGTAGTCGATCACCTCCTCCTCGGTCAGCGTCTCGTCCGAGGGGATGACGTACACCTTGACCTCCTCGCCCATGGTGTCGTCGGGCACGCCAACGGTGGCCGCCTCCAGGATCTTGGGATGGGCGGCCAGGGTGTTGTCGATCTCGAGGGGATAGATGTTCTCGCCGCCGCGGATGATCATGTCCTTGATCCGGTCCACGATGAAGATGTACCCGTCTTGGTCCTTGACGCCCACGTCACCGGTGTGCAGCCAGCCGTCGATGATGGTGCGGGCCGTCTCTTCGGGGCGGTTGTAGTAGCCCTTCATGACCACGTCGCCGCCGATGCAGATTTCGCCCGGCTCGCCCGTGGGCACCTCGTTGCCCAGCTCGTCCAGCAGCCTGACCTCCTGGCCGGGCAGGGGGATGCCGATGGAGCCCACCTTCTTCACGCCGTCGCGCGGATTCATGGTGGACACGCAGGTGGCCTCCGTGAGGCCGTAGCCCTCCACGATGGGGATGCCGAAGGTCTCCTGGAACTGGTTGAAGGTCTCCGGGGACAGGGGCGCCGCGCCGCAGATGCCGAACTGGAGCGACGACAGGTCGTACTGCTGCCTGCCCGGATCCTTCAACAGGATCTGGTACACGGCCGGGACCGCGGACCAGAAGTTGACCTTGTACCTGTCCACCACCTCCCAGAATTCGCCGGCGGAAAACGCGCGGCGCAGGACGACCGTGAAGCCGTTGACCAGGGAAAAGGCGATGGAAAGCATGGCGTTGACGTGAAACAGGGGCAGAAAGATGAGGACGACCATGCCCTCTTCCAGCTTCAGGTGCTCGGTCGCGCCGTTCACGTCCGCGAACAGGTTCTTGTGGGAGAGCAGTACGCCCTTGGGATTGCCCGTGGTGCCCGAGGTGTAGAAGATGTACGCCGTGTCCTCGGGATCGGCCTTGCACTCCACAGGGGTGTCGTCCGCGCCGTCCATGAGGGAGTCCCAGGGAATGTAGTCGCCCTCCGGGCACTCGCCCACCACGATCACGGTCTCGAGATGCGGGCAGTTGCCCCGGATCTCCTCGAGGATGTCCAGGTACTGGTCCTCGATGATGAGCACCTTGCCCTGGCTGTCGTTCAACAGATACTCGACCTCCCTGGCCTTCCACCATCCGTTGATGGGGCCGGCCACCGCGCCGATCTTGATGATGGCGTAGTAGGCGACCAGCGTCTCCGGGCTGTTCTGCACCAGCACGTGGACGAAATTGCCCTTGCCGATGCCCATCTTCTTGAGTTCATTGGCCATCATGTTCACGCGCCGGCCGAACTCGTTGTAGGTGACCGTTTCCTCGTCAAACTGGAGGAACGGCCGGTCACCGTACTTTGCCACGGCATTGTCTACCATATTACCGATATTCATGGCGCCTCCTGTGAGCCCGCCGGAAAACGCGGTGCACGGTGTCCCAGTGCATTCCGCCGTTTTTGGGCAGGCCGGGTTTCCTGTATTGTTTCACCTTTTCGGTGCACGGTTGTTGCTGCCGGAGCGTCAGTTCGGCGCCTGGCTGGTCAACAGAAACAGCACGGTCCACATGGTTCCGCCGAACCCGGAGGCCAGTGCCTGCCGCACGTCCCCGGGAACCTGGTGATTGCCTGCCTCGCCCATGATCTGCAATGCCGCCTCGGCCACCCGGACCATGGCGGTGGCGCCGATGGGGTTGGAGGCGATGACGCCTCCGGACGGGTTCACCGGGAAGTCGCCGTCGATGGCAATGGCGTCGTTTTCGATCATGCGCAGGTGCTCGTCGTCCTCGATGAGCAGAAACTCGCGCAGCCAATCCGAACCCCACCAGCTGGAGGGGTCGTACATTTCGAAAACGTCGATCTCCTTGCGCGGGTTCTTGATGTCGTTGCGTTCGTACAGTTTCCTGGCCGCGTAGTGGTGGGACGTTTCGTAGGGTGCGTTGCCGAAGATGCAGAACATCTCCTCCCGGTGCACCGTGAGGTGGTCCTTGACCCATGCAGGGTTGTCCCGGATCTCCCTCGCCTTTTCCTCGCTGGCGAAGACCATGGCGCAGGCGCCGTCGCTCTGGGAGCACATGTGGATCATGCGCAACTCGCCCACGAGCGCCGGCGAGTTCACCATGAGGTCGTCGGCCTGGTCCCATTCCAGTCCCAGGCGGCGGTGCGCCTTGTCATTGAGCATGGCGTGCTTGTCCATGAGGATTCGGTACTTCATGGACACCTTCTTGGCGCGCTGCTCGCCGAATTCGTTGATCATGGCCTCACCGGTCATTCCGGTGAGGGCGCCGGTCTGCAGCTGCCGCGCCCACAGGGGGTCCGCCATGTTGGTGATGCCGCCGGTGGTGTGGCCTTCCTGCAGTTTTTCAAAGCCCACGGCCAGGACCACGTCGTGCAGGCCCGAGGCCACCAGCTGGTCCGCCGCGCACACCAGGGTGGCGCCGGTGGTTCCGCCCGTGGTCACGCGCAGCGTCTCCTTGCCGGCGGAGCCCATGCCAAGGGAGTGCCACAGGTCCGGCTGGTGGACCATCTCGAACAACTCCATGTTGCCGTGGACGATGCAGTCCACGTCATCGATCGTCAGTCCCGCGTGTTCGAGCGCCTCGGCGACTGCCTCGTGAACCATTTCCGGCTGGTTGACGTCTTCGCGGTGGCTCGAAAACGTGGACATTCCCACGCCTACTATTCCGACATTCCGGTTCTTTTTCATGGCAGTACCTCGCTCTAGTCCCGTTCCAGGATGGCGACGGAATGAAACTGGCCCGCCGGTCCCATCACACCGTGAGCCAGTGCCCGCTTGGGGTCGTTCGCCTGATGGTCGCCGGCTTCGCCCATGAGTTGCAGGGCGGCCTCCGCGGCCCTCACCAGGCCTCCGAGGATCAGGGGATTGCCCGCCAGCATTCCGCCGGACAGGTTCACGTTGCGATCCTCAGGCCCGCCGGAATCAAGCCACTTGCCGCCGGCGCCCTCCTCGCACAGTCCAAGGCCCTCGGCCCACATGGGCAGCTGGTAGGCGTACTGGTCGGACACCTCGAACAGGTCGATCTCCTTTGCGACATCGGAAACTCCGGCGCGTTTTTTGGCCCGCTCCACCGCCGTTTTCAGGGCGAAGTTGCTGGCTATGTCCCTGTCGCCGAAAAAGAAGCTGTCCATGCAGTTGCCCACGCCCGTTATCCATACCGGAGTTTTGCAGATTTTTTTGGCCAGGTCCTCCGAGGCGATGATCATGCCCACCGCGCCGTCGGACACCGGATATGCGTGCAGCTCCCGGATGGGGTCCGCCAAAAGGGGCGAGGACATCACCTCCTCGGCGGTGAGGGTTTCCACGTCCACGTAGCGATTTTTCCGCGCCAGTTCCCTGCTGCGGACGACGACACGGGCCAGCTGCTCCTCGCTCAGGGGTGAGCGGTCCAGGTACGCCTGGGCCTGGATGCCTGCGGCAGCCTGGAAGTCCAGGCCCACGGGGCGCGTGTAGAACGGATCGAAAGCCAGGTGGGTCACCATGTTCCGGCTCTCTCCCTGGGACTCCTTGCAGTGTCCCACCACCAGCACCGCGTCCACGTGGCCCGACATCACGGCGGCCAGCGCGTAGTACACGGCCTGGATGCCCTCCTGGGCCACCTTCTCCTCGCAGCCCATGTGGGCCCCGAGCACGTCGGTCATGGCGTTGTCCGAGATGGTGCGGGCGTCGAACACGTCGTCCGAGCAACTTATGGAAATGCCGATGCCGCCGTCCATGTCGAACTTGAGACCGGTCTGCTCGAGCAGAGGCTCGACGACCTCAAGCGCCATACCCTGGAACCGGTCATACCATTTCTCCCGTTCCCAGGCGGTTTGCGCCACGGCGCAAATTCCAGCTCTTCTTGCCATTGTCCCCCTCCTTGTCGTTCGCTTTGGGGCAGAGTGTGAAAATATCCTGTGGAATACTACCGGCCGTCCCTTTGCGTGGGAAAGCGGCCCTCCATTTGAGCCCTGGTGTTGTCTTTCGCCGAACAAGCCCTCGTTCGACGCTCTTCAAGGAGCCGGGTCGCGGCTCCGAAAAACCCTGTCTACCGCCGGTTGGCGAAGCACTTCCAGAAATCGCCCTCTTTAACGGCCCGCAGTATGGCGTCCTTGTCCCTGGGGCATTCCATCTCTATCCATGCCCTGCCGCACATGCTCTTGTTGTGCGAGTCGTCGGTCGCCACCTTGGGGTAGGGGATTTCCGGAATGTCGTACTCCGGGCTGTAAAAGCCCTTGGAGGTCACTTCCACCGCGTCCAGGGGAAGCTGTTTGGCCACTTCCCGAATCCGCTCCTTGACCTTGTGCAGGGGAAGGTCCAGTTCCGCGGGGTGGTTGAACACGTGCAGAACCTCGGAATCGCCCTCGATCCGGTTCACGTGCAGGTACCCCTTTTCGAAAACCGTCTTTTCCACCCCAAAAAACACGATCATGTCCGTCCAGACCGCCCGGACCTGGTCGTAGCATCCCGGGCGCATCAGAAAGTCGTGGTCGGTCAACGCGATGAAGTCAAACCCCCTGGCCTCGTAGGCCCGTATCGCCTGTGCCGGTGTAAGGTTTCCGTCCGAGCAGGTGGTGTGTACGTGCAACGCGCCTTTCAGCAGCATGGCGCCACCCCGCTCATCAGGTGCTCCCTTCCGGCGGGTCGACCGCACCCTCGTTTTCGCAGAGGTTTTGCAACCCGCCGACGATAAATGCCATGGCGTCCTCGGCAATGGCAGGCAGGTCCTCCGAGTTGTCCTGCCAGATCAGGTACTGGTAGGCCACCCGTTCGTACATGCCCACGATGGAGACCGCCATGACCTCCACGGAATAGACGCTCCTGAAACGGATTCCCAGGTTGGAGGAAACGTTCAACAGCGCGTTTTTGATGTCTCCGGTGAATTTCTCGAATATCTGGCGCCGCTTTTCCTCCACCACCTTGCTCTGTCCCACGGATTCGCGGAAGAAGATGGCGATCTGCTCGGGGTGTTCCGTGCAGAACTTGAGGAAGAAGGCCAGGCCCGCCGCGCGGAAGCCGTCCAGCGAGGCCTCGGCCCCCCGGAACTCCGCGCCCACCAGTTCGCGGATGCGGTAGCCGATGCGGTCCAGCAGGTGGACCAGCAGGTCCTCCTTGTTCTTGAAGTAGAAGTAGACCGTGCCCACGGAGACCTCCGCGATCTCCGCTATGCTCTCCATGCTGGTGGCGTGGTACCCGTCGCGTGAAAACCGGGTCTGCGCGGCCCGCAGGATGGATTCGTACCTTTGCTCCCTCTCCCGCTGCCTGCGCAAAGCGCTCTTGGTCACCGCGCCGTTTTTGTCCTGATTCGTCATATGGTCCCGTCCCGGACGCCTGCCCGGCGCCCGTTGTCCACACCCCCGTTTCCGCTCCGCCGGGCCCCATTCGCCAATGGCGCCGGGCAGCCCCCGGCTCCTTCGTTTTCCCGCCTACTTGTAGCCCAGGGCGGAATCGCCGATCCTGACCCTGGCTATCTCCGTGGACGTGCCGCAGACCTGTCCGAATTTGGTGTTCCTGTACGCGGCCTCGGCCGGATGGCCGGCGAGAAGGCCCTGCCCGCCCAGCACCTGGAGGGCCTTGCTGGCCACCTCCTCGGCGGATTCCGTGCAAAAGACCTTGGCGCAGAGGGTAACGTCCCGGACATCGGAATCCCCGGCTTCGGTGAGCCACATGGTGCGGTACACCATGAGCTGGGACGTCTGGAAGGAGGTGAGCATTTCAGCCAGCTGGAAGCCGACCTCCTGGTAGGCGATGATGGGCTTGCCCCCGGTCCTGTGCTCCTTGGCGTACTGCTTGGCCGCGTCCATGCTGGCCCGCATGCTGCCCAGGCTGGCTCCCAGAAGAATCTGGTTTTCCCACATCCTCAGCTCTTCCAGCAGTTTCTTGGCGTCAAACGGACCCACCATGTCGGCGCCCCTGACCTTGCAACCGTTGAACGTGAGGCCGCACAGCGCCGCACCGGTGTAGGCGGCGGTGGACAACGGGGCGGAAACGTCCATGCCTCCGGCGCCTCTTTCCACGAAGAACACGCCCAGCTTGCCGTTGATGGCGGCGACCACGGCACACACGTCGGCGTAATTGGCGCCGATCACGTGGTTCTTGGCCCCGCGCAGGGAGTAGTCTTCACCCTCGGGAGCGGCGACGGTGGCCATGGGGTCGTTGTCCACGTTGATGGTGTTCTCGCTCAATGCCACCGTACCCACGAGGTCGCCGGCCAGAAGCGGGCCCAGCCACCTGTCCCGTTGCTCCGGGACGCCATATTTGGCCAGCAGTCTGCCGAACAGCCGGGTACTGGTTTCCACGGCCAGATACAGGCTGGGAGCCCTGGACGCGAATCCCTCCCATGCGGCCGCCAGAGTGGCCATGCCCATGCCCTCGACCTCGGACAGGCCCAGTTTGAGATACGGCGTGCCGGCCAGCTTCTTCAAGAATTCGCGCACCGCCTTGCCGTCCGCCGCCGCGGCTGTCTCGGTCTCCGTACAGCCGGCGTATTCCGCGACCATCGTCTCCAGTTCGGCCAGAAAGACAAATTCGTGCTCGCTGAAATCAAAATTCATGACCATCCTCCTTATATACGACGGGCGTCCCGCCCGGCGTCTTCTACATGAGCCTCGAAATGATCCTCTTCTGGATGTCCGACGTGCCGCCGCCGATGGGGGCCAGCCTGCCGTCCCGGAAGATGCGCTCAACGTCGTACTCGTGGCAGTAGCCGTAGCCTCCGAACAGGATCATGGCGTCGTTGGATGGCGCCAGCGTCCAGTCGCCCACGAACAGCTTGGCGATGGCCGCCTCCAGGTGGTTCAACGGCCGGCCCTGGTCCTTGCACCAGGCGATCCGGTACACCAGGGTGCGTCCCGCCTCGGTCATGACCCTGATGTTGGCCAGCTTGTGCTTGATGGCCTGGAATTCTCCGATGGGCTTGCCGAACTGGTAGCGGTCCCTGGCGTACTTGGAGCATTTCTTGAGCAGGTAGGCGCCGGAGCCGATGAAAGGGGCCAAAAGCGCGGAGCGGTCCCATTCCACGGTTTCCAGGCTCATCAGAAAGCCCTGGCCCTCCCGGCCCAGAAGGTTTTCCGCCGGGATCTCGCAGTTGTTGAAGAAAAGCTCCGAGGTCTGGGAGGACTTCACCCCCATCTTTTTGAGCGGCGGTCCCGCGTCAAAACCCCTGGTACCCTTTTCCACCACGAAGCAGGATATCCCCGCGTGCTTCTCCTCGGGGTTGGTCTTGGCGTAGACCACGGCGACGTCCGCGATCGGGCCGTTGGTGATGAATATCTTGGACCCGTTCAGTATGTACTTGTCGCCCTGTTTTTCCGCGGTGGTGGTCATGCCGGCCACGTCCGAGCCGGCCCCGGGCTCTGTAAGCCCCATGCAGCCGATCCATTCGCCGGAGGCCAGCTTGGGCAGGTACTTCTTCTTCTGCTCCTCGGTGCCGTGGCGGTTGAACGTGTCCGCGCATAAAAAGGTGTGGGCGCCGTAAGCCAGGGTGAGGCCGCCGTCCACTCCGGCTTCACCAAGTGCTTCCCCGGCCAGGACGGTGGTGACCACGTCCGCGCCTTCGCCGCCATACTCCTCGGGAAGGTGCAGGCCGAGCAGGCCGAAGTCTCCCATTTTCCGGAAAGATTTGAAGTCGAACTCGCCCTTGAGGTCGTGTTCCTGGACCCTGGGCACGATCTCCTTTTTGGCGAACCGGACGACTTCGTCCTTGAACATGAGTTGTTCTTTTGTGAAGGCGAAATCCATGCTGTCCTCCAGGTTTTGGGTTGTGCGAAAGCGATTCGGCGCCCGAATCCGGGACGGATGTCCCGGGTCCGGTCGCGTTTGGCGGTCCGGGAGGAGTTCCTCCGGCCCGCATTCGGAAAATGAACGCATTTCATTTATT
Source organism: Desulfatibacillaceae bacterium (assembly GCA_046542385.1). Taxonomy (GTDB): domain Bacteria; phylum Desulfobacterota; class Desulfobacteria; order Desulfobacterales; family Desulfatibacillaceae; genus JBKHBM01. The sequence goes on from JBKHBM010000082.1 coordinate 19,926, forward strand.
GAATCGGATTCAATTTGTAAACGAGGTTCAGGAAAACGTCAAGAACCTTTTTGACCAACCAACAAAAAGGCCGTGAACCAGCGGACATTCAAAGGCGTTCAGGGGGGGCGGCAAACGAAAAGGGCCCCGCGACAGCTCGCGGAGCCCTTTTCCATGAACACGGGATTTGCACCCGACTTTAAGGGGGCCAGGGGCAATGACGGCCTCACCGGGAAATGCCCTTACCCCTGTACT
>JBKHBM010000083.1:0-19887 GCA_046542385.1 Desulfatibacillaceae bacterium
ATTCCTCGAAATTCGCGCGCCTTGCATCTCATCGTTTTTGAACAGGCTGCCAATTCCGAGTTTTTCAACGGGCTGTTATGCCTTTTTCACGCCGCCCGCTTGGCCTCGATCTGTTCCAGCAGTGCCTCCAGGCGCAGGAAGGCGCTTTCCTCGCTGTACTTCCTGGCGTCCGCGTGGTCCACGTCGATCATGCAGGTGGGGATGTCGTGCCGGCGCGCGATGAGGCGTTGCTGGTCCATCTGCATGACTGAAAACACCTTGCAGCTGCGGTTGCTGGCGAACACCACGCCGTCGATTCCGATTTCGTTGATGGCCTCGGACATTGCCTGGCTGCGCAGCACCAGACCGTGGGGGCACACGGAGTTGTTCTGGCCCCGGGCCAGGTAGCGCAGGGGGTCGCCGTCGTACTGGTATTCCCGCCAGGAGCCTTCCACGGAGCCGATGCAGGAGGTGTAGGGCGCGGCCACGATGTTGGCGCCCAGTTCGCCCAGGCGTTGGGCCATTTTCCGCAACTGGTGCCAGGGGGCGATGTTGTCCCACATGAGCCGGTACTTCTCGTTGGGCAGGGGGTAGGTGCCGGAGTTGACCCTCCGCGCCGTTTCCGTGGCCAGTATCTTGTAATGTTCCGCGAACTGGGGAGTGCCGCGCAGGGTGAGAAACGGCGCCATCTGCACGAAGCTGTCGAACACGGTGATGCCGGCGGGCCGGTGCCCGGCAAAGCGCAGAAACCTCTTCCAGTGGCTCACGCCCTCGGCCGTGTACTCCACCGCCTGCCTGGCCTTGTCCATGTCGAACTTCTGCCCGGACAGCCGTTCCACGCACTCGATGAGGTCATGGAACTGGGCCAGGATGTACTCCAGGTCACGTTCGCTCTGGTTGCCGTAGCAAAAGGGCACGTCCAGCACGAAATGGGGCACGTTCCATTCGCGGTGGTATACGTCGAACCACTTGACCAGCAGCGAGCAGTTGTTGTTGTCCGACACCAGCAGGTCGGGTTTGGGCAGGCCGAACGTGGGCGAGTCCCTGCCGCCGTCCATGGCGGTGCCGATGTCGATGCGGGCGTAGGAGCACAGGTCCTGGGAGTAACCGCGGCTTTCCGCCTTCTCGCACTGGAGCACGCCCACGCCCTTGGCGGCACTGGTGGCGGCGTGGCTCTCCGGCACGGCGAAAACCACGTTGTCGAACCCGGCGAATATCTCGACGGGCACGATGATGGCGACCCAGACGACGAACGCGCCTTCGGCGGCCCGCTGGTGCAGGTCCATGTATCCTTCCTTCATTATTTTGGACAGATGCGCGCCGGCCTCTGTCTTTTCGAATCCGGCCATGTTTTCCTCCCTATTTCCGTGCGTTGGAGCCGTGGAGCAGTTCCGCGAACGCCTCCACCCGTGTCACGTGCGCGCCCAGATGCTTTGCGTCGTCCATGGCGATTTCCAGGAACAGTACGAAGAACCCCTCGTCCTTTAGCCTGCGTTCCAGGTAGGGAAACTCGAGGTACTCGTACTCGCAGAATTTTTCGCCTGCGAACACGAAGCCCGAGGCCCCTGCCTCCCGCGCCATGGATATCAAGGCGTCCGTCCGGCGATCCGCCGTGTGCAGCAGGGTGGTGCAGGGGAAGTGGTTGGAGTAGAAGTTCGAGTAGTACCCGGCCGCGTCGTCGAATTCCGCGGGGGTATGGGCGGTGGCCCGGTGCATGAGGGCCACGTCGTTGGCCACGATGCGCAGCCCGGCCGCCTCCATGGCGTCGGTCAGTTCCGCGGGTGGAGGCAGGATGCCGGAGACGACGACCCCGGGGCCGTCCTCCCTCGCCCTGTTGCCCTTGTGTTCGCCGAGGACCGCGGCCATGTCCTCGATATGCGCCTCCACGGGCTTGCGCCATCCTTCCATGGCAAGTTCGGCGGCGCGGGAAAACGGCATCATGCCCCTGGCCGTCAGTTCCTCGGCCTGGGCGGCCAGGCCGCGCGCCTTGCGGTACATGTCCACGGTCTCCCGGAAGGCGTCCTCGGAGAAGTCCACTCCAAAGGCGCCCCTGACCTGTTTGACCAGCTTTTCGATGCCTTCCCGCGTGTAGGCGTCCGCGTCGGTCTGGTCCCGGGGCGTCTGGGACACGTGCAGGTGGAACGTCGGGGCCAGGATCAGGCTCTCCGCCAGGGTCAGCTGGATGATTTCCGGCATGTTCCGCAAGGTGTCGCACGCGTTGTAGAAGAACAGGCCGGAAAAGTTGCGGGCCGCCTCGCTCAACATGCACTGGGCCAGCCTCCGGGCCACGGAGCAGGTGTACTGCTGCAGGTGCTGGTCGCTTGCCGGCACTTCCGGGTAGGAATCGGAAATGCCCCAGGGCACCACCGGGGTGACGCCCATGGATGTGAACAGCTCCACGGGCGGGTACAGCGGCGCGCACGCCATTATCCTGCGTCCTTCCCGCACAAGTTTGCGGGTCGTCGTGAGAAAGTCTTCCATGTCAATCCCTCTTTTGGTGTTTGGCCGCGGCGTTGGTCGCAACGCGGCTGCAATGTAACGCAACACGCGCTGATTGTCCACCGCGAGCCAATGCTTCACAACCGCGTTGCGGACGTGGTATGGTGATCCTTCCGTTCCGGGCCGGCGGCCGCGCCCGGCCCTGTGGAAATTCCCGCCCCCGAGGGGTGCAACACATTGCCCGCGCGAGTGGATTATGAGTGAATCAAAAGTGCCCGAGGATTTTCTGCTGAGCGTGCTCATGCCCGTGTACAACGAGAAGGCCACCATCGAGGAGGCCGTGCGCCAGGTGCTTGCCGCGCCGTTCAACAAGGAGATCGTGCTGGTGGACGACGGGTCCACGGACGGTACCCGTGACCTCCTGGCGGGGATGGAGCAACCCGGGGTACGGATCGTCTGCCACGAGGTGAACCAGGGCAAGGGGGCCGCCATCCAGACGGCCATGGACAACGCCCGCGGCGACATCCTGTTGATCCAGGACGCGGACCTCGAGTACGATCCCAACGAGTATCCCGTGCTGCTGGCCCCAATCCTGGCCGGCAAGGCGGACGTGGTGTACGGCTCCCGTTTCGCGGGCCACGGGGCGCACCGGGTTCTGTACTTCTGGCACTACATCGGCAACCGGGTGCTCACGCTGATGTCCGACTTTTTCACGGACTTGAACCTCTCGGACATGGAAACCTGCTACAAGGTGTTCACGCGGCAGGCCCTGGAAGGCCTGCGCATCGAGGAGAAGCGTTTCGGCATCGAGCCGGAGATCACGGCCAAGGTGGCGAAAAAACGCCTGCGCGTCTACGAGGTGCCCATCTCATATTACGGCCGCACGTACGAGGAGGGCAAGAAGATCGGATGGCGCGACGGTGTCCGCGCCCTGTGGTGCATCGTGAAGTACAACGTGGTCAAATAGCCCCCCACCCCCGCACAGGTATCCGCCCATGACAGCCGGTCGAGTGGTCCGCGTGGCGCTTGTTGTCCTGCTGTGCCTAACCCTTGCCGCAAGCCTCGCCGCGCTGGCCGCCGTGTACCATACTCCCGGGGCCGCCCGGGAGATGCTCGTGCGCACGGTCCGGGACATGCCCGGCCTGTCCTCGTTCGAGGGCGAGGTGCAAAGCGTGGGCCTCACCGGCGCGACCCTGGGGCCGTTCACCCTTGGCGACGCGGACGAGCCCGCCCTGGCCGTGGCCTCGGTCCGGGTCAGTTACTCGCCCTTGGGCATCGTAAACAAAAACATCCCGAAAATCGTCTTGTCCGGTGTGGTGGCGAGAATTCACATAATAGACGGCGCCGTGGTGCTGCCCGGCCTGGACCTGTCCGAATTCTCGGCCGGGGATGCGGCCGCGGCGGGCGAAAAACCCGGCGGGCCGCCGGTTTCCATCCATGAAGTCGCGGTGGAAAACGGCCTGCTGCTGCTGGAACGCGAGGGCGTAAGTCTTGCCGTGCCGTTTTCCGCCAAAGCGACCCCGAAACAGGGTTTCGACCGGCTGGCGGCAAGCCTCGCGCTGATGCCGTGGCAGGGCGAGGTGCTGGTGGACGCGGACGTCGACCTCGTCGCCATGGAGGCGGAGATCGATTTCTCGGCGGACGGGTTGTCCCTGGGAGCCTTTGCCGGAGCTGCGGGATGGTCCCCGGGATGCGCGGCAGGCGATCTCTCCGCCAAGGGCCGGGCGAGCCTTGCCCTGGCTCCGTTCGCGGTTCGGGACTACGATGCGCGTCTCGATGTGGCGGATCTTTTGGTCAATACCCCGAAAGCCGCCGTGGCCTGTCCAGGTGAAGGCTGCACCGCCCGGGTTTCCGGCAATGGGGGCCTGCACACGGTTTCGGCCGCCAACGTCGTTCTCGACGCGCCGGTTCCCGCGAGGGTGGAGCAGGCCCGGGCCACCGTGGCGCTGGGCGACATCGGCCCGGTGGTCCGGGGGGACGCAACGTTTGCGTTCGTGCCCGGGAGGATCACCGGCGGCGTGGGCGTTTCCGAATCCGTGCGATACACCGCGTCGTGCGCCGTGACCCCGCAGGAAGGAGGCGGCTGGCAGTACGCATTGTCCGCAAGGCCCGAGGCAGGGGCAAACACGGCCGTGGCGCTGGATGGCCCTGCGTGGAGCGTTCGGGCACAAGGCCCGGAGTTGGACGTTTCCGGAACCTGGTCCGGCAAGGGCGGTCCGGTGTCCTTCGCGGTGGCCATGCAGGGAGTGAATGCTGACGCGGACGGCGCCGGGTTGTTGGCGGACGCCGTAGGGATTTCCGGTGGCGGCGGGTTGACCCCGGTCCAGGGAGGGATCGCCTTTGGCGGTGAGGTGGAGTTGTCCTCGGGCTCTCCACGGGCCGTGATGTCCAATGGCGGCGTTGCATCGGCCTCCTCGGCGAATATTGCCGCGGAGGTCACCATCCGTGCCGCCGGGGGGCGGTTGACCCTCGCGGCGGACGCCCGGGGCGGGGTGGACACTCCAGGCTTCTCCATGGACGCAGGGGCCGGCCGGGCAGGCGGCAAAGGCGCGGAGGTCACCGCCGCGGTCCAATACGCGGCGCGCGGGGACGGCGCGGAATATACCGTGGATGCAAAGGGTGTCGTGGACCGGGTTTCCTTCGCCCTGGCCGACACCACCGGCAGTGTGGGCAAACTCCGGTTCGCGGCAAAGGGTGAACTCGTGCCCGGCGCCGGGGACCCGGGAAGCCTTTCCCTGGACCTTGCCGGATACGGCGTGGACGCCCGAACCGGGGAAATCCGGTTCGCGGCGCGCGCGGCGTCTCTCCGGGGCAGGGCGTTTCCGGGCGACGGATCGCCCCGGTTTACCGGCGCCCTGGCAGTGGAAAAGGGCAGGGCGGATGCGCCGGATGCGGAAATCACGGGGATCGAACTGTCCATGCCCGTTGCCTGGCCTCCGCCGGAACGGGGCCGGGTCGGCACGCTCCGCGTGGCAGGCATTTTTGCCGGTGGCCGCGGACTGGGAAGCGCCTCCGCCGAGGTGCGCCAGACCCGGGCAGGAGCGGCGTTTTCCGGGAAGCATGAAAACGACCTCCTATCCGGGCTTCGCGTGGGTTTCGCGGGCGAGGCCACGCTCCCGGGCGGGTCCCCCACCCTGGTGGAAGCGGGTTTTACGGCGGAGCCGTATGACCCGGCCGGCGGTTTTCCCATGGAAAACCTTTTGCCCGACATGCCGGGCATGCTGGCCGGGGGCGAGCTCGGCCTGGAAGGCGAGGCGCGCCTCACCGTGTGCGGGGTCGAGGCCGAGGCGATGGCGCGGCTGGAGAACGGCTGGATCGATTACGCGGACATGGGGCTTTCCGTACGCGGACTTTCCACCCGCATGCGCCTGCCCCTTCTGCCGAAAATCGTCAGCGCGCCGGCCCAGCCGCTGTCCTTTTCCGCGGTCACCCTGGGCAAGTTTGTGTTTTCCGACGGCAGCGCCCGGTACCGGGTGGAGGGTCCGGATTCGCTCCTCATAGAGGAGGCCCGCACCAACTGGGGTGGCGGCGTGGTGCATGTGTCCGCCACCCGCGTCCGTCCGGGTGTGCGCCGGCTGGACCTCGTGTTCTACTGCGACCGGGTTCGCATTGACGAAGTCCTGGGGCAGCTGGGCGGCATGACGGCGGAGGGCTCGGGCACGGTAAGCGGCAGGGTGCCCATCGAAATCAGAGAGGACGGCATCGATTTCGGCGATGCGTTCCTGTACTCCGCCCCGGGCGATGGCGGCAAACTGAACGTCACGGGTGCGGATGTGCTGACCCGGGCCATACCCGAGGGCACGCCGCAGCACGCCCAGCTCCAGCTTGCGCAAGCCGCCCTCGAGGATTATGATTATGAATGGGTCCGGGTCTCCCTGGACACGGAAGGGGATCAGCTTCTCGTTTCCCTGAACATGGACGGAAAACCCGCCAAAACGCTGCCCTTTATCCCCAGCCGGGAGTTCGGCGGTTTCATGAAGGTGCGGACAGAGGGTCAGGGCTCCAATTTTCAGGGCATACAGTTCGACATCAATCTGCGATTCCCCCTGGAAGACATGCTGCAGTACGGCAAGGGCGTCCAGACCATAATGGAGTTCATGGAATGACCAGCAGGCAGCACCGAAACTCGAGGTGAGAAATGCGACGTATCATGTTTTGTATTCTGGCTGCGGGCATCCTTTTGGAGGCAGGTTGCCAGACGAGCCACGAAGTGGAGATCAAACCCGTGGAGGTCAAACCCATCCACATAACCATCGACGTGAACGTCCGCGTGGACCGTGCGCTGGACGACTTCTTCTCCGACGTGGACCAGGTTGCCGAAGAGGTGAAGGAAGACAAGGGCCTCGGCGAGGCCGGACAGGGAGGTGCGAAATGAAAAGGCGTATATTGTTGTTGGTCGCGGCCCTGGCCGTCATGGGACTCGTTTTGGGCCAAAACGCCTGGGCCGGAGTCAAGGAGCGCATGGTCGAACGGCTTCCCGAGATCGTGGAGCTGAAAGCCCAGGGCGTCGTCGGCGAAAACAACGAAGGTTTTCTGGAATTCATCGGCGACGAGAAGAAGAAACAGGACCTGGTTGCCGCGGAAAACGCGGACCGGAAAATTGTGTACCAGGCCATCGCCAAGCAGCAGGGCGTCAGCGTAGAGGTGGTGGGAAAGCGGCGGGCCATGCAGATACGAAATAAGGCCAAACCCGGTGAATGGCTCCAGGACCCGTCGGGCAAGTGGTACCAGCAGAAGTAGCCCCGGCGCCTTCGAGAATGGTCGTAGACCACCGATATATCGGGCCGGGCCCGTGAAAACGGGCCGGACCCGACAAGACGAGCCGGAAAAGCGGGTCCTCTTTCCATTGCCCCGGCGCGGGCCGCGGACCGGGTGCGGGGCGTGGAGTGAACCCGGGGGACGGGGCGCCGGGATTGGGATGGCGTCGCCTCCCGCGGGGGCCAGGCGTGGCCCGCCCGGACAGCAGCCCGTTGCAAAAAACCGGATCCTGGACCGCTGGCGGATTCAAACTGTCGCCGAAAATTTTTCGTTCCCGCCTCGTTGGCTTTTTCCCTGCCTTTTGTGGTAACATCACACCAGACATCATCTACCGGACATGCACCGCGGATCACGGCGACACAATCCCCTGGACGACGGGAACATGGCGAACGACAATCACGATGACAACGGACACGGAACGGGGCGGCCGAACGGTTTGAACGTGGAAGGGAGCTTCAACAGCTTTTGCATTTACAAACCCGAGGAGGAGCCGGTCATCATCTGGACCCACAGGATCATCCTCGTGGTCGTGAGGATAATGGCGGTGCTGATGACCGGCGTCATCATCATGGGCATCGCCGACGTGGTGTACACGCTGTACAAGCATCTCATGTCGGAGCCCCGGTACATTCTGGATCTCAGCAACATCCTGATGACCTTTGGCACCTTCCTGGCCGTTCTGATCGCCATCGAGATCTACACGAACATCGTACTGTACCTCCGCGAGGAGGTCATCCACCTGAAACTGGTTCTGGCCACTGCTCTGATGGCGGCGGCGCGGAAGGTCATCGTGCTGGACTTCGACAAGGTCAGCCATCATTACGTGTGGGCCATCGCCATCGTCATCCTGGCCCTCGCCTGCAGTTACTGGCTGGTGGTAGTGTGGCCGGCCGGCAACGGAAACAGGGGCGGGAAGGAGGACTGAAGCGTCGGGCGAGGTTTGGTCATGGTTGATTTTTCCGGAGTCGGAAGGTAAAACGTCAGCAATGGGAAAAAGCGTTTCGCCTGTGGTGGACTGATCGTTTTTTAACTTTCAACTAATCAATTTCAATGGTAATATGACGGTTGCCGTTTCGTGATATTCACGTGGTGGAGGACAGGTTTGAGAGAGGTATGCTGCCGTTCCTACTACTGTCCGAAACTGGGCAGGACCGTGCGGATCATGGAGCACCGCCGGAACGAGTGCGGCCGCGATCCGGTGTGCGGCATCCTGTCCTGTTCGCACCAGGACGTCTGCGCGGCGGCTGAAGAGAAGGAAAAGGGTAAACCGGTCCATCCATGGGCCGGCTGTCCCGCCTGCAAGGAGCTGGAGGAAAAATGAGTATCCGGCGGCGGCATCCGGGGCAGGTATGACGAACCCGCCCAAAGGCCCGGCCGACCCCGGCCGTCATGGAATGATATGAGCGCACAAGCCCCTAGTCCGATGCAATTCGGTAAATACCTCCTGCTGGACAAGATAGCGGCAGGAGGCATGGCCGAGCTGTACCGTGCCAAGATAATCGGCGAGGAGGGCTTCGAGAAGCTGGTTGCCATAAAGAAGGTCCTGCCCCATCTGGCCACTGAAGACGAGCTGGTCAAGGCGTTCGTGGACGAGGCCCGTCTGGCGGCGAAGCTCCACCATGAGAACATTGTCCAGATTTATGACTTCGGCACCATGGAGTCGGACCATTTCATCTCCATGGAGTACCTGTTCGGCAAGAACCTGCGCATGGTGGTAAATCAGGCCAAGCGCAAGGACAAGCCCATGGGCCTTGACAATATCCTGTATCTTGTCGGCCGGGTATGCGACGGTCTGGACTACGCGCACAAGCTCAAGGATTTCTCGGGCGAGGAACTGACCATCATTCACCGGGACATCAGCCCTCCCAACGTGTTCATCACCTACCAGGGCCACGTCAAGGTGGTGGATTTCGGCATCGCCAAGGCGGCCAGCCAGAGCAGCACCACCCAGGTGGGGGTGATCAAGGGCAAGTTGGCCTACATGTCGCCGGAACAGGCCGACGGCGCGGTGATCGACCACCGGAGCGACATCTTCGCCGTGGGCGCGGTGTTCTACGAACTCCTCACGAACCAGCGGATGTTTGAAGGCGAAACCATGCAGGTCCTGTCCAAGGTGCGGGAGGCGAATTTCGTGCCCGCCCAGGAGATCGTACCCGATCTCCATCCTTGCATCATCGCCGTGCTGGACAAGTGCCTTGCCAAGGACAGGAAGCAGCGGTACCAGTCCTGCGGCGAGATGCTGGCCGACGTTGAGGAGTGCTCCTTCGAACTCGGTCTGCGACCCAGCGCCCGGAACATGGCCGCTTACATGCGGGACCTTTTTGGCAGAGAGATATCGAGGGAGGAAACCGCGATTCGGGAGGCTACGCAGATAGGGGCGCAGCCCGCCTTGTCTTCCGGGCCCGCGCCGGCGGCCGGGCCGGTCGCCGGAGTGGAGGCCGCCGAGGCGGCGGTGGCGAACAATGGCGAGGACATGGAAACATCCAGTCCGGAAGACGCCACCATGCTCACGCCCTCGGGCGAGGAGCAGACTTCCCAGGCTACGGCCCAGGCGAAAACGCCCGAGGAACTTTTTCAGGAGCCGTACGGAGACGAGGGGGCGACGGAGACCGAAGAGGCCGCCGGTTCTTTCCCGGAAACCAGGGAGAAAGAGGATTCCCGCACCCCGGACGTTGGCGGCGATGCCGACCGGCACCCGGTTTCCCGGAAAAAATGGGTCGCGGCGGGCGCGGGGGGGCTCGTCCTGATGCTGGTGATCGCGCTCCTGGCCCTCACCGGAGGGGACGATTCCACGACAGACCAGGTCACCAAGCCCCAGGCCGCCACCACCAGTCCGGCCACCGTCATACCCGAAAGCCCGGAGGCAACGCCTGAAAAGGCCAGGGAGGCGGTCGCGGCCCTGCAGGACAAGAACTTCACTCTCGCCCTTAAACTTTTCGACGAAGCCTATCCCGGCAACCGGGCTCCCGCGCGGCAGGACGTGGCCAGGATGTACGCAACGGCGCTAACGGGCAGGGCCGAGGAGTTGCGCAAGGAACGACCGCGGGATGCCATCGCCCTGCTGGAGCGCGCCGTGGAATTGTCCGCCGGCGACCATCAGGCGCACTTCCAGCTGGGTCTGGCCTACAACTCGGTAAGGCAGCCGGAAAAGGCCGCCGCCCATTTTGAAAAGGCCGCGCGACTGAATCCGGATTTTGCCGACGCATGGTACAATCTGGGGCTTGCCTGCCATTACCAGAAGCGGTACGATGAGGCGCTGGAGTACTATGAAAGGACGGTTGAACAAAGCCCCGGCTTCTTCAACGCGGTGTTCAACATGGGCACCATCCATGCCATGCGCAAGGAATACGGGGCCGCGGAGGAAAAATTCGCCAGGGTGGTGGAACTGGCTCCGCCGTTCCTTGACGAAGCGTACTACAACCTGGCGGTGGTTCAGGACCTGATGGGCAAGACGGAGAAAAGCCTGCACAACCTGGAGCAGGCACTGATGGTGAACCCGGGGAACAAAAAGGCCAAGGCCTACCTCGAGCGTGTATCAGCAAACGCCTCATAACACTTACCTGGAGACACCCATGCGCTACCGTGCATTGAAGATCCTTGTTACGACCATCGTGGTGGCCGCGTTCACGGTCGGCATTTTCGGATGCGCCGCCAAGGAAACCCGTCCCCAGCGCATTAAACGGGTCCCCACCCCGACCATTAAAAAGGCGGAACCGCCTCCGCCCGAGACCAGGGCCCCCATCTACCACTTCCACACAGTCCGGTACCCCGGCGAGACCCTGTCCATCATCGCCAAATGGTATACGGGCAAGCTGAGCAACTGGAGAATCCTGGCCCAGGCCAATCCGGAACTGGATCCCAACAGGATACGGCCCGGGGACAGGATACGCATCCCGCGCGGTATGCTGAAGACGGATCAGCCCATGCCCGAGGATTATCCGGCCCGGTTTCTCCCGAAGGGAGAAAAACCCTCGGAGGACCAACCCCAGAAGCTGCTGGAGGACGAAACCGCCGGGGAGACGGAAGAGCAATCCCCGGAGTCCGGTGACGACGAGGACAAGAACGCCGGGGAGCCCGCGAAGAGCGAGGACAGCGGCATCCTGTTCGGCCCCAAGGGTTATGAGGAATGATCCCGGCGGACCATCATCGGCGCGCCGGCCCCGGCAACCCCTGGATGGCGATCCGGTGTCACTTTTCGCCCCTCCACTCCTCGACCACGAACCTGCCGGAGTCGTCGATGAACACGTAGTACAGTTCGTCGAATCCCTCGTCCCACCCGGGCAGAGCAAGCCGGCCCATGGCGCTCCGTATGCCGGGCTCCGGAATCCTTCCCGACTTTTCGCGCTCCCGGTTGCGGGCCAGGGCCTCATCCAGCCGGGAGCGGAAGTAGTAGCCGGCCACGGTGAACCCGGCTTCCCTTGCCGGCGAAATGTACCTCGCCCTGTCCCCGGCCGAGGGATTGGTGTTGTCCACCGCGAAATTGATGCCCGCGCCGATGCAGGCCTCCACCAGCACGGCTTCGCGATGTCTGGTGCGAAGCATGTCCAGGTTGATTCTGACGTGGGTTTTGAAGAAGTTTTCGAGGTAAAAGGTGGACTTCCCGGTCGCCTGGATGCCCATGAGGATCACGGCGTGTCTTTTCACGCGATTCGGGCTCATGGATTGCCGTCGCGGGGTTTCAGCGAAACTCCCACGTCGATCCCGTCGCGGCCCTTTCTCAAAAACAGGCGGACGTCTGAGCGGTCCGTGGTCCAGGTGGACAGGCACCGGCACATCCCGCTGGCGACGGCGCGTCCCGGGGTACGGAGCCAGGCCTTTTTGGAACCCTCGCCCCTGCAGTCGCAGGAAGCGTTGTCCGGATCGGCGTACTTCTGGGACAGGCTCGTCTGGAGGCTCCTGTAAGTCTGCACATACCAGTCCGGGGAGCCGGGGTCCTCGGACACCGTCGCCGCCACGCGGTCCAGGCCGTTGTCTCCGAACTCGTAGATCACGTACATCTCCCTGTCGTACATCCGCACCGTGTACACCTCTCCGTTGCCCACGCTTCCATAGTGGACGCCGCTTTCCGTGCGCATGACCTGGTCTCTGGGCATGCCCCAGCGGACCTTGCGGAAGTCGAACGGGTCGGCGGCGCGCGCCCATTGGGATGATATGGCCAGGACGAGCAATGCGGCGATGGCGACGGTTTTTCGGGACATGAAAACCTCCTGCCGGCCGGATTCACGGGAAAGGATGTTCATCCAGGTCGGGCTAGTGCTTGAAACTGCGCTGCCCTGTAAACACCATCGTCACGTTGTTCTCGTTGCATGCCTCGATCACCACGTGGTCGTTCATGGCGCCGCCGGGCTGCACCACCGCCGTAACGCCTTCCCTTATCCCCACGTCCACGCCGTCCCGGAACGGGAAAAACGCGTCCGAAACCATGGCCGCGCCGATGAGGCCGCCTCTGGCCTTCAGTACGCGGGCGTCCATTTCGGCGCGCTGCTCCAGGTTCCCCAGTTCGTTGTACGGCACCCCGAGTTCCTCGAAGCAGAAGCGATCCGCCAGTTTGCGGTAGGCCTTGTCCCGGGCGATCTCGGCCACGCCCACGCGGTCCTGCTCACCGGTTCCGATGCCCACGGTGGCCTTGTCCTTGACGAAGAGCACGGAGTTCGAGGTGACACCGGCTTCCACGAGCCAGCCGAACAACAGGTCGTCCAGCTCCCTGTCCGTGGGCTGGCGCTTGATCTTGTGCACCCTGCCCTTGTACTCGGACTCGGCCAGGCGCAAATCCTCCTTTTTCCGGGTTTCCGGTACGAAGGACCACTGCACGATCAGGCCCCCGTCAATCAGGCTCTTGAAGTCCACCACCCGCTCGCCCACGAAGGACTGGAGCCGTTCAATGTTCCGGATGCGGATCACGCGCAGGTTCTTGCGCCGCGCCAGGATGTCGAAGGCGCCCTCCTCGAATTCCGGGGCCACCACCACCTCGGCGTACTGGGAGGACACCGCCTCCGCCGTGGCCTTGTCGATGGGCCGGTTCAAGGCGATACAGCCCCCGAATGCCGCGACACGGTCCGCCATGTAGGCCCGTGCGTAGGCGCGTTCCAGGCTGGGGTCCGCGGCCACGCCGCACGGGTTGTTGTGCTTCACGATGACCACGCAGGGCTCGTCCGTGAAGTAGCGCAGGATGTTGAGCGCGTTGTCCGCGTCCGTCAGGTTGGTCTTTCCCGGGTGCTTGCCGGACTGAAGCAGTTCCACGTCCGAGGCCAGGTACCTGCCCGGAGCCATGGACTCGGTCTCCCCCAGCGTGAGGTTGCCGTTGACCAGCTTGTACAGCGCGGCCTCCTGTCCGGGGTTCTCGCCGTAACGCAGGCCCTTGACCTCGCCGCCGATCTCCCAGCCCACCTTTTCATAGTACAGGGTCTGGCGGCCGCTTTCGTCCACGAAGCTCACTTCCATTCGCGGGGGGAACTTGTCTCCCGCGATGGTCCGGTACATTTTCTTGAGATCCTCGGCCATGGATGCCTCCTTGCTTGCCTGTTGTCTGGTCGCTTCATCCGGCCGGGGGCCGGCTTTTTGTGTCGTGCGGTCACGAATCAGCCCTGTTCAAGGCCCCTGTTCTCCACCCGGTACCTGAACTCCCAGGGCCATTCGTCCTTTTTCCACAGCATGAGCTGGCGCATTCGCTCCCTGAATTCGTCCATGTCCCGCTTGACCGCCGGGTCCGGCTCCGCCTGGTTGCGCCACGCGTTGACCAGCTTCCTGCCCAGGCTCTCGGCCCGCGTGGCGATGTCAGCGGGCATGTCGTCGCCCCGGACGAGTCCCATGGTTGCCCGGACCTCCCCCGCGGACACGATCCCGGTGGCCATGAGGAAGCGGCTCATGTACGCGCGGACGGGAGGCTCGTCCCCGCCGCCGGACGTGACCACGGACAGACCGTATTTACCCTCGAAGCCCATGATGTGCGGGATGCCGCACATCGATCCATGAATGCCCTGAGCCGGGCGGAAACGCTGAAGATGTAGTTGGGGCTGGCGAGGATGACGCCGTCGGCGGCGTATATCCTTTCCTCGACGGCCGTGAATTCGTCCCTGTGTTCCTGGGGGCAGTATCCCTTTTTGTGGCAGAGATCGCAACCCCGGCACGGTAGTATGCTGTCCCCCTTGAGGACAACGGTTTCGTTGGCCGCTCCTTCGGATCGGGCTCCCCTCAACACGTGGGACAGCAGCCTGGCGGTATTGCCGGCTTCGCCGCGCGGGGTTCCCAAAAGGGTGACCATGTTCATGGGCCGCCTCCTTTCGATGGGAGATGGGTCGGCGCGCGGCGAGGGCGTCACTGTTCCGGGGCGCCCCCGGGAGCCAGCAGGGCTTCCGCGGCCGTGGCCACGTCGGTCCATCGCCGCAGTATTCGGCCGTCCTCCACGTACAGGTACACGGGCGCGGGCCGGGCACCCAACAGGCGGTTGTAGGCTTTATCCGTTGTCCTGGCTATGGGGAAGATCGGGGAGAATTCGTTCACGAACCACTCCACGTCCTCGGCGGAATCCGTGCACAGGCCGATCACCTTGACGTCGGCCACGTCCTGGAAGATGATGTTGAGGTCCCATACCGCTTCCTGGCAGTGAACGCACCCCGTGCCCATGATCTCCACCAGCCACTTGCCATTGTGAAGGTCCGCCTCCACCTCCGCAAGGGGGACTTCGCCAAGGGGATCGCCAACCCGTTGCCCGTCGCGTTGTTGCGCGGACAGGTCTCCGGAGGGCGGGTTCAGCCACTGGATGGAGAACCCGGAGGCCAGGGGCAGGGCCACTCCTCCGGCCAGTGCCGCCAGGATCACCCATTTCTTCCATGAGGACGGAGGGTGCTTCTTCCCCCGCATGAACCAGAGGGCGAGCCCGGCCATGGCCACGAACACGATGTCCTCGAAAAATGCCGTGCGGGCGCTGCGCTGCATCAGCTCGCCGAAACACCCGCATTCCACTCCCGTGTGCCAGGCCCAGGCCACGAGCAGGGAGAATCCCGTGAACAGGGCCAGGGCGACCCCCAGGGAGACCCTGGGCCGGTAGAACAGGACCAGGGCGGCGCCCAGGGCGCATTCCAGGATGACCACGAGCCATCCGGCCACGACCACGAAACCGTGGTGGGTCACTATCCCGTAACCTTTTATGGCCTCGGCGAACTCCAGGAGATCCAGGCCTTTTGGAATCGCGGAAATCAGCAGGACCAGGCCGAGGATGACGGAAAAGGCGCGCGCCGCCGCCTTTTGGCCTGCCTTGTCTTCAGGTGGTGCCACCTGTGAATTGTTCATGGAAAAACCCCTGTCGTAACGCTGCCGGGGGAGTGTTCCTGCAACATATCAGCCTGTTGAAAAACGCGATCTGCGGCGTTGCGCTTCATTTCTCGTCGATGCGGCGTACCGTAAGTACGCCTTACTCCTCGAAATTCGCGCGCCTTGCATCTCATCGTTTTTGAACAGGCTGCAAATTCCGAGTTTTTCAACGGTCTGATATACCATGGGAACCGGCCCGGGAAAAGCGGGTCGGGCCCTGTTAACGAAAACGCCGCAGCCGGATACGTCTTCGCACCGGCCGCGGCGTTTGCCAGATCGTAGGGGACGCGAAACGACGCCGCGCCTTGTCCCGTACTATCCCCACTTCCACATTACGGTGCTGCTGTCGTCCACCTCCGCCATGACCGTGCGGCTGATTTCGTCCATCTCGTCCATGTCCTCCTCGGACAGCCGGACCAGGGAGGCCTTGGCGCTTTCCATGATCTGGTCCGCGCTGCGGGCCCCGGCGATGGCGCAGGTGTTGGGCTGGGCGCAGACCCAGGCGAGGGCCAGCTGGCCGAGCGTCACGCCGTGGCGCTCCGCGATGGGGCGCAGCCGGTCCAGCGCCTCCTGCACCCTGGCGAACACCGAGGGCTGGAACAGCTTGTTGGCCGCCCGGTGGTCGCCCTTTTCGAACTTGTGGTCCGGGCCGAACTTGCCGGTCAGTATGCCCTGTGCCATGGGCGAGTAAGCCAGGATGCTGATGTTGTTATCCACGCAGTAGGGCTGGAGGTCCTTTTCGATGTGTCTCCAGAACAGGGAATACGGAGGCTGTACGCTTGCGATGTCCGCGTATTTCCTGGCCTCCTTGAGTTGATCCAGGGAGAAGTTGGACACGCCGACGGCCTTGATCTTGCCCTCTTCCCTGAGCTGGTTCAGCGCCTCGAAGGTCTCCCTCACGGGTACCTTTTTGTGGCCGAAGGAGCCGGGTGGCCAGTGTACCTGGTACAGGTCTATCCAGTCCGTCCGGAGGTTTTCAAGAGAACGGTCGCAGGCGGCGAGGACCTGGTCCTTTTCCAGGTGGTTGGAAAAGACCTTGGTCATGAACACGACCTTCTCGCGGATGTCCTTCAAGGCTTCGCCCAACATCCGCTCGGAATGCCCTTCCCCGTAGACCTCGGCGGTATCGAAAGCGGTGATGCCCGCGACGAAGGCGTTGCGCATGGCCTTGATGGACTTTTTGTCCTCGATGCCGGTCCACATGGTCTTGCCGGCCTGCCAGGTCCCCATGATAATGGGCGTGATCTTGATGTCCGTGCTTCCAAGATTACGCTTTCGCATGTTTTCCTCCCGACGCTGAGATTGCACACCCGAATGGCACACAAAGCACCAAATCGCGAAAAAAGCAAGAGGCGTGGGCGCGATGAGCCCGGCCCGGTCCCTCTCGGGACACGAAGACAGGACTATAACACAAATCGACGGCCGTGGCACGTCCCGCTTTGGCATGAAAAGGACCTGCCGGTCAGCTTTCGGCCCGGGTGAACATGGCCCCGCACCATCCATCCAGCCGGGACGTGGTGTCGAGCACGAAACCGACCGCCTCGAAGGCGCGAACCACGTCAGCCTCCATGACCGCGCCGTATCCCGACACCACGAGGCTGCCTCCCTGGGCCGTCACCCGCGCCGCCGTGCCGATCTCGGCGAAAAGCACCGACGGCACGAGGTTGGCCAGGACCAGGTCGAACGTCCCGGTCACCGAGCCGAATCCGCCCTGGATGATTTCCACCCTGTCGGCCAGCCCATTGCGCGCCACGTTGTTTTTCGCCGTGCATACGGATGCCGGGTCCGGTTCCACGCCCACTACCCGCGTGGCGCCCAGGGCCGCCGCGGTCATTGCCAGGATGCCGGTGCCGCACCCCGCGTCCAATACGTTGGAAAGGCAGGGCCCGGGCACCCGGTCCGCCAGTTCCCGCAACATCCGCAGAGTGAGCCTCGTGGTGGGATGCCGGCCGGAACCGAACGCGGCGCCGGGATCCACCCACAGCACCCCGGGCGTGGGCGCCGGGTTTTCCCCGGTTGCGACGGGCCGGATTTCCAGTCCCGGGGCAGGGGAAAACGGTTCGGCGTCCGGGTCTCCGCAAAGGGGTTCCGAGTTGGCCCGGTCCCGGACATGCACCTGGAAACCCCCTCCGGGCGCCTCGGGCTCCAACCGGTCCATCAACCGGTCCAGCCTTTCGAGCATCGGTTCCAGCCCTGCCCCGCCAGTCACACGGAAGAGCAACCGCCCCGAGCCGGCCTCGACCTGAACGCCTTCCCCCCGGCACTCCCGCGCCAGCATCTCCAGCAGGCTGTCCGGGCCGAAAACCACCACCTCGTATTCCGGTCCTCCGTGCATCAACCAATCCTGCCTGTAAGCCGATCCAGTTTGACACGGCACTCCCGGGCCTTTTCCACTTCACCCAGGGCCTCATGCGCGTGCATGGCGAATCGGACCGCGTCAGGGTTTTCCGGGAACCGCGAAAGATGGTCCAGCGCCGGGCCCGGCTTTCCCGTGTTCAGCAGGGCCACGCCCATGCACACGTTGAGCGCCTCGTCGTCCGGGAACTCCCGGAGGCCGCGGTCCAATATCTCGACGGACTCCTCGTGCCGGCCCTGCCGCTGCCTGCGTACTCCCATGCCCAGGTAGGCCCGAGCCACCGGGTGCCAGGCGAGCGCCCTTTCGTACAGGTTTTCCGCCACGGCCCCGGGATCGGAGACGTCCGGGTTGGCCGCGTAGTCGCCGTGGTCGAAGGTCATGGCGAGCCGGGACAGAAAGTCCGCGTGCAACGGGTACAACCCGGGATCGTCCACCAGTACAAGAGCGTCCACGTAGCCGGGAAGATGGCGGGCAAATTCCCGGCGAAGACGTTCCCCGATCTCCACCACCCTTTCGCAGGGCAGGTCCGGGTCGGTCTCGCACCACGCGATGTCTTCCCTGCGGTCGAACCATATGTCGTCGGACACGTTTTCCCGCCGCCGGTACTGGTCGTACAGGGCGGTGCCGGGAAACAGGTCCAGCATGTAGAATACGGTGGAGAGGGGCCTGATCCGGTGCATGAGCCGGATCGTGGCGCCTACGGATTGCTCATTCTCGCCGGGGCAGCCGTAGATGAAGTAGGCACGGGGCAGCACTCCGTGGGAAGCGGTGGCCGCAAAGGCTTTTTCGATGTCCTCGTCCGTCTGCCGTTTGCCCAGAAACCGGCGCATGTCAGGGTCGCCGTGTTCCACCCCGTAGCTTATCTGGATGCAGCCAGCGCGCCGCATGGCCCGAATGACCCCGTCATCCACACGGTCTACCCGGGAGATGGCGCACCACGTGATGTCCAGGCCTTCGGACAGGATGCCGTCACAGACTTCCAGTACGGCGTCGCGATCCAGGGTGAAGGTGTCGTCGGACACATGGAAATGCCGGACACCCTTTTCGGCCAGGGTTTTCAACTGGTTGACGAAGTACCCCGGGGAATGCCTGCGCACCCTGCGACGCCAGAACCTGGGGGACCCGCAGAACGTGCAGGCCGACGGACAGCCCCGGGACAGGGCAACATGCCGGAAAGTGAAGTGCAGGGCCGGATCGGGCAGGGAATCCAGGTCCCTGACGTCCGGCAGGCAGGGGTTGGAAACCGGCACGCCGTCGCGCCGCATGGCCACGTTGGGAGAGTCCGGGGCCACGGATCCCGCGGCAATGCCCGCCGCGAGATCGGCCATGGCGTTTTCCGCCTCGCCCAGGACAACGTAGTCGACCTCGGGGAAGTGCGTTAGAAAATGCTCCCACAAAAAGGTGGCCCCCGGTCCTCCGAAAACCACCGGGAGATCCGGGTTCGCCTCCTTGGCCACGTGGGCCATGTCCAGCGCGCCCCAGCGATTGGCATTCAGCACCGAAAAGCCGACAAGGTCCGGTCGCCATCCGTTGACCACCCCGGCGAAACGCTCCGGTTCGCCCCGGTAATCAAACGCGTTCAACACCTCCACGTGGTGGCCCCGTTCCCGCAGCACCGCCGCCACGTACCACAGGCCGATGGGCACGGCCCGCACGTCGTCATCGGTTTTCCGCTCCTCCATGCAATAGGGGTAGACCAACAGAACCCGCACTGTGGATAACCTCGTCCTTGTTCCGGTTCGCGCCCGATCGACGGGCAGGGAACCCACTTGTACCACAGCACCGGGCCCGGGCCAACATTTTGACTCGACGATTCCGGCCTGACGATTCCGACCGGACGGCCGGTGTGCGCGCGATTCTGTTTTGCGACAATCCCGGCCGCGTGGTATGTGTTGGTCTGCCTCGTCCTTCCCCCGGACCGGTGCCCATGTGGATACTGCTTGCCATTTTATGCGGACTCGCCCTGGCCACGACCGACGTCTTTGCCAAGTTCGCCTTTGCCAGACACCACGCCCTGCCGGTCGCATGGGCCCGGTACGCCCTGG
>JBKHBM010000084.1:0-19669 GCA_046542385.1 Desulfatibacillaceae bacterium
TTTTCGCCCTCCGGGGCGGCCTCATGCGGCGCGTCCGCGGCGTCAGAGCCCGGCCTGCGTACTTCAGTACAGCCGGCAGGTCTCTTCCTCGCATCCGCACCACCTGAGACCGCTCACGGATTCAGGGGGAAATGACATGAGTGAACGGATACCGGGACTGAGTCAGAACATTCGTGAATCCTTCTCGGCCATGGACTCGGCGGTGGAGCAGCACGCGCCCGCGCCTGCCGTGCGCCGCGTAGGCAGAATCCATTCCGTGGAACACGGCATCGCCCAGGCCGCGGGCCTGTACGGCACCCGCTCCGAGGAACTGCTGCGCATGCCGGGTGAACTGTACGGCATGGCGTACAACGTGGACGAAAAGGAGGTGGGCATCATCCTCCTGGGGGAAAGCGGGAGCCTGGGCGCCGGCGACTCCGTGTACCCCACGGGGCAGGTGGTCACCACGCCCGTGGGCGACGCCGTCATCGGCAGGGTGGTGGACGCCCTGGGCCGACCCATGGACGGCAAGGGCCCCCTCCGGGAGAGCGACAGGCTTCCCGTGGAACGGCCCGCACCGCCCATCATGGACCGCGCTCCGGTGACCCAGCCCCTGCAGAGCGGGCTCAAGGTGGTGGACGCCCTGCTTCCGATCGGCAGGGGGCAGCGGGAACTGATCCTGGGCGACAGGCAGACCGGCAAGACCACGGTGGCCGTGGACACCATAATAAACCAGCACGGAACCGACGTCCTGTGCATCTACTGCGCCGTGGGCAAACGAACGTCGGCCGTGGCCCGGGTCATCGCCGAGTTGCGCGACCGGGGCGCCATGGAGTTCACCACGGTCATGGTGGCCACCGAGGATGACCCGCCGGGCCTCCAGTGGATAGCACCCTATGCCGCCGCCTCCATGGGAGAATTCTTCATGCACAACGGACGCGACGTCCTGGTGGTCTTCGACGACCTCACGCGCCACGCCCGGGCCTATCGCGAACTCTCCCTCCTCCTGCGCAGGCCCCCGGGCCGCGAGGCCTACCCCGGCGACATCTTCTACATCCACTCGCGCCTGCTGGAACGCTCCACGCACCTCCGGGAGGAGTACGGCGGCGGCTCCCTCACTGCCCTGCCCATCATCGAGACCGAGGCGCAAAACGTGTCCGCCTACATTCCCACGAATCTGATCTCCATCACGGACGGGCAGGTGCTTCTCTCCCCGGATCTCTTCAGCAAGGGCATACTGCCGGCCGTGGACGTGGGAAAATCCGTGTCCCGCGTGGGCGGCAAGACCCAGCTGCCCGCATACCGGGCCGTTGCCGGCGACCTTCGCCTGGCCTACTCCCAGTTCGAGGAGCTGGAGTCCTTCGCCCGCTTCGGCACCCGCCTGGACGAGGAGACCAAAAGCAAACTGGAACGTGGCCGCAGGGTTCGCGAGGTGTTGAAACAGATGCAGCACGACACCCTTCCCGTCTGCGAACAGATAGCGGCCCTCCTGGCGGTAAATCAGGGCGTTTTCGACGCCCTGTCCCTGGACAGCGTCGCCGAAGCCGAAAAAAGGGTCCGCGACGCGGTACGGGAAAGACTCCCGGACGTCTGCGACTCCATCTCCGACGGGGAAAAGCTGGGAGACGAGGCCATGGAGAGAATACTGGGCACCGCTCAAGAAGCCGTGGCCGGCATGGGAGGCTGAGGTGGCGGAATCATTGCAGAGCCTTAAAAAACGCCTGGACAGCACCGGGGACCTGCACTCCGTGGTCAAGACCATGAAGGCCCTGGCCGCCGTGAATATCCGGCAGTACGAGGCGGCCGTACAATCGCTGGCCGACTACTACCGCACGGTGGAGCTGGCCCTGGCCGCCGTGTTGCGCCGGCGCGGGGACCAGATTCATACGCACAAGGCCCCGGCCCTGCCCCTGGCCGCCGTGGTCATCGGTTCGGATCAGGGCATGTGCGGCCAGCTGAATGACGCAATTACCGAATACGCCATCAACGAACTGGACCAGGCATACGACGCCGGACCGGAACAGCGAAAGATCCTCGCCTTGGGGGAAAGGCCCGCCAGCCGCCTGGACGAGCGCGGCGTCCACGTTGACGAAATCATGCACATGCCCGACTCGGCGGACGGCATCAACGCCTCGGTCCAGGACATCCTCGTACGCATCGAGCAATGGGGCGCACAGGATATCCATCGTGTGGTCCTGTTCCACACCCGGCACGAGTCCGCCGGCACCCATTACCCGGTGACCATGCCCCTGCTCCCGGTCGATGAAATATGGCTTCGGGACCTGGAGGACCAGCCCTGGCCCACGAAACAGATCCCGGGTTACCGCGAGGAACGCCGGCACCTGTTCGGCCTGCTGATCAGCCAGTACCTGTTCGTGTCCATCTTCCGCGCCCTGGCCGAGTCCCTGGCCAGCGAAAACGCCAGCCGCCTGCGAAGCATGCAGAACGCGGAAAGAAACATCGAGGAGCAACTCGAGGAACTGACCTCCAGATACCATCAGCAGAGGCAGATGGCCATCACCGAGGAACTGCTGGACATCGCCGCCGGCTTCGAGGCGTTGAAGGGGTAGTCAGCCCGGTACCTCCCTTGTCGGATCACCATTGCATGAAAATAGGGAGGTTCCCACCCGCCCGGGCTTCCACCGGGTGGCACGGGACGATGGCGTCCCCTCTGGAAAAGTGACCTTTCGGGGCGGCAGGGTCCAGGCGGACACGGGTTCCCCGCAACGATTACAGCAGCAGCTTGATGACCACGAATCCGCCGATGAGCAGGATGGTGAAGGCGATGGCCAGCCAGTCCAGGTACTTTTCGATAAAGGGCTGGATGGTGGGGCCGAACCTGTAGATGAGGCCGCCGACCAGGAAGAATCGCGCGGAGCGGGAGATGGCGGAAACCAGAAGGAATATGGCGAAATTGGCCTCCACCACGCCCGCCGTGATGGTGATGATCTTGTAGGGGATGGGGGAGAACCCGGCGATGCCCACCACCCACACGTCGTATTGGGCGAACAGGTCCCTGAACTCGCCGAACTGCGTCTCGTAGCCGTAAAACGCCACGATACTGTCGCCGATCGTACCCATGAACTGCCAGCCGAGGAGGTAGCCGAAGGCGCCTCCAAGGATCGAGCCCACGGAACAGTACATCGCGTATTTGAGGGAATTCTTCGGAATGGCCACCGCGAGCGCGATGAGCAGGACGTCCGGCGGAATGGGGAAAAACGAGGACTCGGCAAATGCCAGGACGAACAGCGCCCAGACGCCGTATGGCGTTTGGGCCCAATGTACCGTCCAGTCATACAATCGCCTGATGACGCCCGGCTTACTCGCTCCAGCCATGCTGTCCTATAAGCTTGACGAAGCGGCAGCCGCCCATCGTCGTCTCGCTGATGCCGTCCTGGTCGCGGACGATCCTGGTGAGTGTCTGCATGTCCGTGTCACCGGAGGGAATGATCATGCGTCCCCCCTCGGCAAGCTGGGCCACCAGGGCTTCCGGGATGGCGGGCGCTCCCGCCGTCACGATGATGGCGTCGAAGGGCGCTTCTTCCGGCCATCCCAGGGTGCCGTCCGCGCATTTGGTGACGATGTTGTGATAGTGCAACTCGTCAAAGAGCTTGCGAACCCGGATGTACAGCGAGCGGATGCGTTCGATGGTGTACACCCGGTGAGCCAGTTCCGCCAGGATGGCGGCCTGGTAGCCCGAGCCCGTGCCGATCTCCAGGACCCGGTCTTCCGGCCCAATCTGCAGGGACTGAGTCATCTCCGCGACTATATAAGGCTGGCTGATGGTCTGCCCCTCGCCGATGGGAAGGGGAAAGTCACGGTACGCCTGGTCCCTCAGGGCCTCGGGCACGAATTTGTGCCGTTCCACGTTACGAAAGGCGTCGAGGACCCGCTCGTCCGTGATGCCGCGCGCCTTGATCTGGCGCTCCACCATGTCTTCTCTTTGTCGTTTGTAATCCATAGACCGAACAGATTGAGGGTTTGGGTGGCTGCTGTCGGCAGGGCTGTTTTTCTTCATACCAGCAGGCGGCGCGGCCGTCAACAAAAAGAGCCCTTCAGTGCTCGCCGTCCGCCAGGAAGACCGTGGTCCCGGCGGGGACCATCGAAACACCCCGACTTTTTCCGGGGCGGTCGCCACCCGCCCACCAGGAAAATGCTTCCTCGACCCTGGTTTTTCCGGTCTCCCCCGGCCACTGTGTCCAAGGCATCGCGATCCCCCGGCTTCCGGACGACCAGGACAGTTCATGTGCCCTTTACAATCCGCCCTGTCCGACTTGACACCCCCACGGGCAAACCATACACTGCGATCCGGTTCAAAAACACACGCACATGATGCGGGTGGGCGAACAGGGGCTTTTTAAAGCGATCCGAATACCCCCGGGACCTTTGGCAAGGCAAAACAGTGGAACGGGCATGGGACGAATAGACTACGAGGCGGAACTAAACCCCTCCCAGTACGAGGCCGTGATCACGGTGGACGGGGCGGTGCTGGTAATCGCCGGCGCGGGCACGGGAAAGACCCGCACCCTCACGTACCGGGTGGCCAATCTGGTGGAAAGCGGGGTGGCGCCGTACTCCATCCTTCTCCTCACGTTCACCCGCAAGGCGGCCGGCGAGATGATCGAGCGGGCCTCGAACCTGCTGGACGAACGTTGCGGGAACGTGTCCGGCGGCACGTTCCACTCCTTCGCCCACATGACCCTGCGGCGATGGGCCGAGGAAATCGGTTTTTCAAAGAGGTTCTCCATTCTGGACCAGGGCGACGCCGAGACCCTTGTGGACCGAATCAAGGCCGAGGTGGTGCCAAAATCCGAGCGCAAGGGGTTTCCCCGCAAACGCACCGTGGCCTCGATCTTCTCCAAGGCGGCGAACAAGGGCCTTTCCGTTGCCGACGTCGTGGACATGGAGTACAGCCATTTCAACTCCAGGGCGGATATCCTCGAGAGGATGCGCGAAGCGTACACGAAACGAAAACGCGACGACGACCTCATGGATTTCGACGACCTGCTGTTGCACCTGCGCGATCTGCTCGCGGAAAACGAGGAGGCCCGCCGCGCCATCGCCGGCCGGTTCAGCCACATCATGGTGGACGAATACCAGGACACCAACCACATGCAGGCTGACATCCTGCGGTACCTGGCCGGAGCCCACGGCAACGTCATGGCCGTTGGCGACGACTGCCAGAGTATCTACGCGTTTCGAGGGGCCAACTTCGAGAACATCATGCGATTCCCGGACGAGTACCCGGGCGCCAGGGTGATCAGGCTGGAGCAGAACTACCGCAGTACCCAGCCGATATTGTCCACGGGCAACGCCATCGTGTCCCAGGCCGTGCGCAAGTATTCGAAAAGGCTGTTCACGGAAAAATCCGGAGGCGTGGCGCCGATGCTGCTGGGGTTCGACGAGGAAAACGACCAGTCCCTGTTTATCGTGGACGAAATCCGCAGACTTCTGCAAGAGGATGTGCCGCCGGGTGAAATCGCCGTGCTGTTCCGCGCCGGTTACCAGGCCTTTGACCTGGAGGTGGAACTGGCCCGGGCCCGTATCCCGTTCGTCAAGTACGGCGGTTTCAAGTTCATGGATTCGGCCCACGTAAAGGACATGCTGGCGTATATGAAGGTGCTGGCCTATCCCTCGGACAGCCTGGCCTGGACCCGCGTTCTCGGACTGCTGGACAAGGTGGGGCCGAAAACCGCGGAGAACCTGTTCAGGAAAATCGAAAAGACGGGCAGGGGGCACAAGGGCCTGGCGGACATCAAACCGGCGCCGTCCTACCGGGAGGGGTTCGAGAAACTCGCCGGGGCGTTCACCTCCATGGACCCGGACCGGCATTCCGTGTCCCAACTGGGCATGACCGTCCTGGAACACTACATACCGTACCTCAAGGAGCAGTATGACAACTGGCCCAAGCGGGTAAAGGACCTTGAGCATCTCGTGGAGATGATGGACCGGTATGAGAGCCTCGTGCCCTTCCTCGCGGACATGGCGCTGGACCCGCCCACCACGTCCGTGGACGACGGGTTGTCCACCGGAGGCCACGAGGGCCGCCTGGTGCTGTCCACCATCCACTCGGCCAAGGGACTGGAATGGGATACCGTGTTCGTGGTCTGGGCGCTGGACGGCCGGTTTCCCGCCGCACAGTCAATATTCAAGCGTGACGACTCCCTGGAGGAGGAACTGCGGCTCATGTACGTGGCCGCGACACGGGCCAGGGAGCGGCTGTACTTCACCCATCCCAGGAATGTGTTCGACAGGACCACCAACTCGTTTCTGAACCAGCCGTCGCGATTTCTGTCATGCATTCCCAAAGAAGTTTTGAAGAGGACCGCGAGGTAGTACCAGGAGACTTTCGCCCCTGGCCGCAGCCCCGCCGGGAAGTGCCCCCGGCGGACACATGCGCGCTTCCGCCCACAATCCGGCGGGCCATCCGTTCGGCCATGATTCGCGCGGACCGGCGTGAAGTCCCGGAAAAAGGGAAACCCGCCAAAAGGCGGGCTTCCTGTTTATGAGTTGACGTCCAGGCGGCCTGGAAAACCCTTCAGGGTTCGGCTACTGGTCGTCTTTTTCCTCTTTCTTCTCTTCCTTCTTGTACGTGTAGGCAGTGGACTCCTCGACGTTCAGCTTGTCCATGGTCTTCTGCCTCTCCTCCTTGTTCTTCTGTACCCTGTTTTCTTTTTCCTCGGACATAATTTCGCCACCTCCTTTCGCTTCCGCCGCGGTAAATTCCGCGACGGGAAAAACCCTTGCCCATGTTGATTCCAGTATAACCTCGATCAACGATCAGGCGAATACCCTGAAGACTGTAGATGGCGCTTTCATCCGGAGTATATCAGCCTGTTGAAAAACGCGATCTGCGGCGTTGCGGCGCGTTTCCCGTCAGTGCGACGTACCATAAGTACGCCTTATTGCTAGAAATTCGCCCACATTGCATCTCATCGTTTTGAACAGGCGGTTCATTCCGGGTTTTTCAACGGGCTGATATCGGAAAGGGAACGAGTTTCGGCAAGGCTCGCGGCGCCTGTTTCAAACGAATGAAAACCGGTGTGGTAAGGCTTTTCCGGGGTGCCCGCCCGTTTTCGACGGCGTTGGAAAACGGTTTTGCCGTCGCGCGACATGTCGTGATGGCTGGTGTTTTCTCAAGACTTTTTGTCACCGGATTCAAATGGTCGCGAGCCGGGGGGGAGCGGATGGACGCCCCGGCGCCGACCGGGCGGGAGAAGCCGTTTTGTCCCCCAGGTGTCGAAGCCCCGCGCCAAAGCGGTTGCAAAAAGGCGAAACATATAGGATACTGGACCTTGTTGGCCCTCGGGCCGATTTTCGGGATAATACACCCGAATCGAAAATGGCACTCTTGTATAACAGCCCGTTGAAAAACCCGGAATTGGCAGCCTGCTCAAAACGATGAGATGTAGGGCGTGCGAATTTCGAGGAGGTTGGCGTACTTACGGTACGTCGCATCGACGCAAAACGCGCCGCAACGCGGCAGAGCGCGATTTTCAACAGGCTGACAAGTCCGCGGCAGCGAAAACACCTCGCTGTCCGGAACGACAAATACGCGGTTCGCAGTAGGAAGGTCCCTCGAGGCAGACCGGTTTTCGAGGATCGGAAAGACTGCGCCAAAGGAACGCCGGGGCACCAACAAACCGAAGCAATCCCGCCGTCGTCCCGACACGAACGGCAAGGCAGCGTGTAATGATGTCCTTTTTTCGCAAACGCTCCCTGGAAGCAAGACAGCTCAGACACAAGCTGTCCATCATCGAAACGCTCATTTTCGGCCTGCCGGTCACCTTCATCCTCTATCTCCTTTACAGCGGCCGGGTCACCATCCACGGTGGCCAGGTCATCTTCGTGGGCTTTCTGCTTCTCATCGTCCTTGCCGGCCTCATGATGATTCGCCAGTTCTTCGAGCGGTTCGCGCATTTCACCCGGGTAGTGAGCAAGGCAGCCTCCGGGCAGATCGAGCTTCTGGAGGCGGTGCAGCAGACAGGGGACCTCGCCGAGGTGGCCGGCGCGTTCAACTCCTTTTTCGAGAAGATGGAAAGCACCAACGAGGAGCTGTCGCGCAAGGTGCAGAGCCTTTCCGTCATGAAGGAACTTCTGCAGATCACCAGCGCCACCAATGACATGGACGTCCTGCTCAAATCCCTGCTGGACAAGGCCATGATCCTGGCCGAGGCTGAAATAGGCTCCGTCTTCGCCGTGGACCCGGAGAGTGGATGGCTCAGGCTGGTCCATTACAAGGCCCCCATCGAGGGACAGTTCGAGGAGTTTCCCACCAACACGGACTCCCCGTACATGCGCAAGGCCATGGCCGAGAAACACACCCTGCTGGTACAGGACATCGAAACCGACCCCAGGACCCGCAAGACCAACAACCCCAAGTATCAGTCCCCCTCCTTCATGGTCCTGCCCATCTTCTCCGGTCGTGAAATCGCCGGAGTGCTGAATCTCGCGCGCAAACGGGATAGAAAGGCGTTCAACGAGGAGGACGAACACCTGTTGTCCCTGGTGGTCGGCGAGATGGGCATTGCCCTGCAGACGGCTTTCCTGTCCCGCAAATGCGAGGAGCAGGCCCGCCTGCTGACCAAAACCGGCGAGCAGTTGCGAAGCGAGACGGAAATCCGCAGGCAGACCGAGGAGGAACGGCGCAAGCTGGCGTCGCAGATGGTGCACGTACAGAAGATGCAGGCCATCGGCACCCTGGCGGGAGGAGTGGCCCATGACTTCAACAACCTGCTCATGGCCATCCAGGGCAACGTGTCCATGATGCTTCTGGACACCAGCCCGGATTACGGGCATTTCAAGCGACTCAAGAACATTGAAAAGCAGGTCAACAGCGGGGCCCGGCTTACCCGGCAGCTTCTGGGCCTCGCCCGGGAGGGCCGTTCCGAGTGGAAAGCGGTGCATGCCAACAAACTGGTCCGGGAGACGTCCGAAACCTTCGGCCGGACCCGTAAGGACGTGTCAATCATCCTGGACCTTGCCCAGGACCTTTCACCCATGGAGGGCGACGCTTCCCAGGTCGAACAGATACTGTGGAATCTCTACATCAACGCCTCCGACGCCATGCCCAAGGGCGGCAAGCTGCTCATCCGAACCAGAAACGCGGATTCCGCCAACATGACGGTCAAGCCCCTGACCCCGAAGCCTGGGCCCTACGTGATGATTGGCGTCCAGGACAGCGGCACGGGGATGGCTGAAGAGACCATCAAGCAGATATTCGAGCCCTTTTTCACCACCAAGGAAGAGGGCAAGGGCACGGGCCTGGGTCTCGCCTCGGTCTACGGCATCGTCAAGGCCCATGGCGGCTGCATCGACGTGCAGTCCAGAAAGGGCCGCGGCTCCGTGTTCTGCATCTACTTCCCGGCAACGCAGAAGGAGTCCCTCAAGGGGTCCGCCGAGGAAGGCGAACCCGTCACCGGATCGGGGACCGTGCTTCTGGTGGACGACGAGGAACCGGTGCGCTCCATCAACAGGGAGATGCTGACCAGCCTGGGATACAAGGTGTACGAAGCCTGCGCCGGCGATGAAGCCGTGGAGATGTTTCGTCGACTCCACGATGAAATCGACGTGGTGATACTGGATCTGGTGATGCCCCACATGTCGGGCCGGGAGATTTTCGAAGCCCTGGTGGAGGTTGACCCCAAGGTAAGGATCCTGCTGTCCAGCGGGTTCGACAAGAACGATACCGCCGTGGAGCTGCTGGAACGAGGCTGTCTTGCCTTCATACAGAAGCCGTTCACCCTCACCTACATATCCGAGGTCCTGCACCGCATCATCGACAAGCCGGTGTCCGCCGGAAAGAAGCAACGGGTCACGGCATCCTGATACACGATGGCCCGGAGTGGCGCCAGGCCCGCCGACAACCCTTGGTCTACGGACATTCCGAACAGGCCGCCAATTCGCGCCACAGGCCGGAACCCTGATTGCGTCGGGGGCTCCGGATTCGGTGCAAAAAACCTTCTTGCAGCGTGGACACGGGCAATCCCGTCTGATTCGGACCTGTCATGCGCAGATTGGGGGGATATGCTCCCTGCCCAAAAAGGCGCCAGCAGAGGCTGGGTGCGTATTTTTCGCCGCGCCCGTTGCCTCATGGCAAAATCATGATCGAAGACCTGATGCGGGTGGCGCTGATGGAGGCGCGGGCCGCGGGTGACACCGGAGAGGTGCCGGTGGGAGCGGTGGTGTGCGCCCCGGGCGGCGGGATCGTGGCCCGGGCCGGCAACGGCGCCATCGGCATGTCCGACCCGACGGCGCACGCGGAGATACTGGCCATTCGCCGGGCCTGCGGGGTGGCGGGCAACTACCGGCTTGCCGGTTACCGGCTGGTGTGCACGGTGGAGCCGTGCGTCATGTGCATGGGTGCGGCCGTGCATGCCCGGATCGCCGAGGTGGTGTACGGCGCGCCTGACCTTCGCTGGGGCGGGGCCGGCACGCTCTACGGCCTGCACGAGGACACGCGGTTGAATCACCGCGTGGCCGTGGTGGGCGGAGTGCTGGAGGAGGAGTGCCGGGCCCTGTTGCAGGAATTTTTCCGCGCAAGGAGAGGGTGACCCGAGGGGGGCGGGCTGCTTCATGCCGTCCCGGACGGAGGCGGTTTCATGCCCGGACGGGGCGGCGCGTCGTAAACGCAACAAAACCTTTGCCTCCTGTTGCCAAAACCTGCTAATATCCCCTGCCGCTGTCCGGGGCCGGAAAATTCCGGCTGCCATGGCGCGTATCGCGCCCGACGGTTCGTGAAACAAATCGCAAATTGCAGCCGGTCCGAAAACAAGGGGACGCATTGGTGCGGCCTACGGAACCCGGGGACGCGTCCTTGCGTCCCGGCGACGAGGCCGCCCGCCCGTTCCCGCGATCGGACCTCGGCTGTCAGGGAGAGAAACAGTGCCTAGTTTGGTCGTAGTGGGAACACAATGGGGAGACGAGGGCAAGGGAAAGATTGTGGACATGCTGGCCGAAAAGGCCCACATGGTGGTGCGCTTCCAGGGCGGGAACAACGCCGGGCACACCATGGTGGTGGAAGGCAGGCAGTTCATAAGCCACCTCATCCCGTCAGGCATATTGCAGCAGAAGGTCTGCGTGCTCGGCAACGGAATGGTGGTGGACCCCGGCGAACTGATCAAGGAGATGGACGACCTCATCGCAATGGGCGTCTCCATCAACCCGGACAACCTCGTCATCAGCGACCGCGCCCATGTCATCATGCCTTATCACAGAGCCGTGGACGTGGCCCGCGAGAACCGGAAGGGCGAGGACAGGATCGGCACCACGGGGCGCGGCATCGGCCCCTGTTACGAGGACAAGGCCGGAAGGCGCGGCGTGCGCTTCGTGGACCTGTTGAATCCCGACGTGTTTCGCGACCTGGTTTTCGCGGCCGTGGAGGAGAAGAACTTTCTGCTGGAAGGGTTCCTCGAGTCGAACCCGGTGGACCCCGAGGCGGTGGTTGAGGAATACCTGGGCTACGCCGAAAGGCTGGCGCCCTATGTGAAGAACGTGTCCGCGCTGGTCGGCGGGGCCATGGACCAGGGCCTGCCCGTGATCTTCGAGGGTGCGCAGGGCACCCATCTGGACATCGACCACGGCACCGTGCCCTTTGTCACCTCGTCCAACACGGTCTCGGGCAACGTCTGCGCCGGGGCCGGCATCGGGCCCCGGTACGTCGGCGGCGTGCTGGGCATCGTCAAGGCGTACACCACCCGGGTGGGCCGGGGGCCGTTTCCCACGGAACTGTTCGACGACATCGGCAACCGCCTTCAGGAGCGGGGCGCGGAGTTCGGCGCCACCACGGGACGGCGGCGCCGCTGTGGCTGGTTCGACGCGGTCCTGCTGAAAAGCTCGGTTCGGTTGAACGGACTCACCGGCCTGTGCATAACGAAACTGGACGTGCTGGACGGATTCGACGAAGTGAAGATCTGCACCGGCTACAAGTACAAGGGCGAGGTCCTGGACGAGTTCCCCGCCGATCTCGAGGCATTGGAGAAAAGCGAGCCCGTGTACGAGTCCATGCCCGGTTGGAGCGAAAAGACCTCGGACCTCACCTCCATGGACCGGATGCCCCCCAATGCAAGGGCCTACCTGGAACGGATCGAGGAGCTGCTCGGCGTGCCCATCCAGATCGTGTCCCTGGGGCCGGGCCGCACCCAGACGATAGTGCGGGAGGACCCGCTGAAGGCCGTTCACAAAGCGTAATCAGCGTTTTTGACATACACCTGAATCCGTGATGAAAATATTGAAAAAACTTTCAGGAACCCCATAAATCGGGCTTTTCGCGTGTTCTTGAACAAATCTTCGTTTCACCCGTTGGGTGAAAGGATTTTTCGCCCTCCGGGGCGGCCTCATGCGGCGCGTCCGCGGCGCCCCGTTTCTTTACCGGTCTCTCGGGATTTGTCTTGTGCACGATTCCCCACGGGAGGTGGTATGGAGAAGCAGTCAAGGCCAGCGCCGCTGCACCCGGCGTGCAAACGATTCCGGAACCGGAGGTGTGTGTGGACCAGAAGAAATCCGACGTGCGTTTGCTGATTGTCGATGACGACCCCGGCGTACGGGAACCCGTGCGCGAAATCCTGGAGATGCATGGATACAGGCCGGTAACGGTGGAAGACGGGGCCTCGGCCCGTGCCCTGGTGCGGGAACAGGAATTCGACATCGCCATGGTGGACATCATGCTTCCGGACGCCGACGGCCTGGACCTGACCGAGGAGTTTAACGAGCAGCACGGCATCGACGTCATTGTCATGACCGGTTTTTCCCACCAGTACACCTACGAGGACGCCGTGGACCGCGGGGCCAGCGACTTCATCTCCAAGCCGGTCCGCCTGGAGGAGCTTCTGCTGCGCATCCGTCGGGTCCTCCGGGAGAGGCGCCTCAAGCAGGAGCGGGAGCAGATGCTCGCCGAGCTGGAGCGCCTGGCCGTTACCGACGGCCTGACCAAGTTGTACAACTCCCGCCATTTCTACCACGAACTGGAAGTCGAGATGGGCCGAGCCCGCCGATATGGCCGCCCATTGTCCCTCCTTCTGTTCGATCTCGACAAGTTCAAGCAGTACAACGACAAGTACGGTCACATCGAAGGAGACAAGGTCCTGGCCGCCGTGGCGGAAACCGCCAGGGACTGCCTGCGGAAGATGGACATGGCCTTTCGATATGGGGGCGAGGAATTCACCATTCTTTTGCCGGAAACCCCGGGTCAGGAAGCTGAAACCGTCGCCGACAGGCTGCGCC
Source organism: Desulfatibacillaceae bacterium (assembly GCA_046542385.1). Taxonomy (GTDB): domain Bacteria; phylum Desulfobacterota; class Desulfobacteria; order Desulfobacterales; family Desulfatibacillaceae; genus JBKHBM01. The sequence goes on from JBKHBM010000084.1 coordinate 13,201, forward strand.
AGACCATTCAGGACCTCAGCTTCGAGCCCGAACCCGGAGAAAAGGTCCATATTAGCGTGAGCGTCGGCGTGACCGAGTGCGATCCCGAACAGGACCTCAAGACCGTGGTCCGCCGCGCCGACGCGGCCATGTACGCATGCAAGAAACAGGGCGGCAATCAAGTCTGCTACCTGCCTCCCGACGCACCCGCCGACATTCCGGAATAGCCGGTCCTGTTTCCTTTTTTCCGATGTAGTCCGATCCTGCCGTTTTCCGCCTGGTCCGGGGGGTGCCCCCAAATTCCGCCACCTGGCTTGCTCCGGTGATTTGCTGATTTGGTATTGACACGTCTGTGTCGGCAGACTATATTCCTTGAAAACGATATGGGGGTTGTGTCGTGAAGGAATTCATAAAGGTGATGAAAGCGTTGTCCGACCCCGGCAGGGTGCGCATCATGAAGATGCTGCAACGCCGGGTGTTGTGCGTGTGCGAGATCCAGGAGGCCTTGGGCGTAGCCCAGTCCACGGCCAGCAAGCACCTGAAGGTGCTGGAGGAGGCCGGTCTGATCACGTCCCGCAAGGACGGGCTGTGGGTCAACTACATGCTGTCCGACGGGAGCAGCAGCCCCTATGCGGCCACCCTTGTGGGCAATCTCCGCCACTGGCTCGAGGAGGACGGGGATGTGGCCCCGCTCCTGGAGCGGTTGCCCGGCATTCGCCGCGAGGACATCTGCGGCCGGGGCGGTGGGGCCATCCACTCCCAGATGAATCGCTGAATCACGAATCAACGAAGCATCCAAGACAAGGAATGCGGGGAATCATGTCTGAACGAACCAAACTTTTCTGGATTGTCGCGCTCTTTTGCGCGGCGTACTTCATCCCGTGGGCCGCGCCCACCGTCATGCAGGCGGTCACCGAAGCCTTTTTAATGCTGCACGAGTACGCCCGCGAGCACGTGCTGACCTGTCTCATACCGGCTTTTTTCATTGCCGGCGCCATCGCCGTGTTCGTGTCCCAGGGCGCCGTTCTCAAGTACTTCGGCCCCCAGGCGAAAAAGATTTTGTCCTACTCCGTGGCCTCGGTTTCCGGCACCTGCCTCGCCGTCTGCTCATGCACGGTGCTGCCCCTGTTCTCGGGCATCTACTGCCGGGGTGCGGGAATCGGCCCGGCTACCGCGTTCCTCTACTCCGGACCAGCCATCAACGTGCTGGCCATCGTGCTCACGGCGCGGGTGCTGGGCTGGCAACTGGGGCTTGCCCGGGCCATCGGCGCGATCATCTTCGCCATCGTCACAGGCCTGCTCATGGCCTTCTTTTTCCGCAAGGATGACGCGGAACGCACCACCGGTGCGTTTCATCTGCCGGATGAGGATGACACGGGCCGCTCCCTGTGGCAAAATGCCGTATTTCTGGCCATCCTGGTGCTGATTCTGGTGTTCGCTGCCTTTGCCCGTCCGGGAGAGGGGGAGATGGGCCTCTGGCAGGTCATTTTCGGGGCCAAGTGGTTTGTCACGGGTGCGCTGCTTCTTCTTCTCGGGTGGATTCTGTATTCCTGGTTCAACCGCGAGGAGCTGGAGGAGTGGGTGGATTCCACCTGGGGTTTTGCCAAGCAGATACTGCCGCTTCTGGCGATAGGCGTGCTGGCCGCCGGTTTCCTTTTGGGCAGGCCGGGTCATCCGGCGTTGATTCCCGAGGAGTACATCGCCCGGCTGGTAGGGGGCAACAGCGTAAGCGCCAACGTGTTCGCGTCCATGGCCGGTGCCGTGATGTACTTTGCCACGTTGACCGAGGTGCCCATCCTGGAAGGGCTGCTCGGAGCGGGCATGGGCCAGGGGCCCGCGCTGGCGCTGCTTCTGGCCGGACCGGCCCTGTCCCTGCCCAACATGATCGTCATAGGCGGGGTGCTGGGATGGAAGAAGACGGCGGTGTTCGTGACCATCGTGATGGTGCTGTCCAGCATTGCCGGCATACTGTACGGGACGTTTTTCGTGTAACGGATTTCGGTGGAAATGCGTGCCCCGCCAGAGGGCGCATCACCCAAAGCAAGACGGGGGATGGATATGGACATCAAGATATTGGGTCCCGGCTGCAAAAAATGCGAGAAGACCGCGGACATCGTGAAACAGGCGGTTGAGGAAGCTGGCGTCGACGCCCAAATCGAGAAGGTTACCGACGCCATGCAGATAGCGGGATACGGCGTGTTCGGCACTCCGGCCGTGGTCGTGGAAGGCGACGTGAAATGCGTGGGCAAGGTGCCGAAGAAGGACGACGTCGTTTCCTGGATCACCCCAGGCTGATTGAAAGCGCGGTCAGCGGCGTTGGGCTTCGCCGCTGTTCGTCGCGGCGTACCATGAGTACGCCTTGCTCCTCGCGGCTTGCCCGCCTTGCATCCCATCGCGTTCAATCAGCCTGGAAACGGGCTGGATCAAGCGCGGTCCGCTGCGTTGGGCTTCGCCGCTGTTCGTCGCGGCGTACCATGAGTACGCCTTGCTCCTCGCGGCTTGCCCGCCTTGCATCCCATCGCGTTCAATCAGCCTGGAAACGGGCTGGATCAAGCGCGGTCCGCTGCGTTGGGCTTCGCCGCTGTTCGTCCGTGTCGCAATTACCAAACAGACCTTCGTTCAGGACCGTTTTCCATATTCCGTCGCCCCGGCGAAGGCCGGGGTCCAGGCGCAGGGTGCTGGTTTTCGCCATGTGGCCATTGATTGGTTGCGACATTCCGCGTGCCTCTCTCCGGCTTCCCGTTTTCGTAAGAATGACGAGAGGTTTTACCGCATTCCTTTTTGATGGCATTCCGGGGCGTCAGGGGGCGGCCGGATGGATACGTCGGGCGGATCACCGCCGGTCCAGGGCCTTTCGGACCACGTGGGAGAGTTCCTGTATGGAAAGGGGTTTCAACACGAAACCCGCAAGACCCAGGCCGCGGGCTTTTTCCTCGTCGATGGTCTCGCTGAACCCGGTGCACATCAGCACAGGGATGCCGGGAGACTTCGCCAGGATTTTTCTGGCGAGGTCCTTGCCGGTTATCCCGGGCATGGTCTGATCCGTAATGACGAGGTCATAGTTCTCCGGAGCCTCCAGAAAGGCATCCAGCGCCGAGGAGGGATCCAGGAACAGTTCCACCTTGTAACCCAGTCTCATAAGCATGAGCCGCATGGACTCGGCCAGTTCCGGTTCGTCATCCACCAGCATCAGGCGCTCGGTCCCGCGGGCCGGGTCCGCGACCGCATCGGAAGCTCCGGCGGTTTCCCCGCGGGCTCCGGTCGGCAGAAGCACTTCGAAGACGGTTCCCTGGCCCGGTTCGCTACTGACGTTCACCACTCCGCCATGGCCCTTGACGATTCCGTGGACTACGGACAGGCCAAGTCCGGTCCCCTTGTCCGGCGGTTTGGTGGTGAAGTAGGGCTCGAAAATCCGGGCCACGGTAGTGGCATCCATGCCCTGGCCCGTATCCTCCACCACCAGCCTGGCGTACCTGCCTTGGGGAAGGCCGCCTCCATCCGCAGGCGGGGTACCTTCCATGGAGACCGATTCCAGGCGCACGGCAATGGTGCCGGGCCCTTCCTCCATGGCCTGCAGGGCGTTGGTGCACAGGTTCATCACCACCTGCTGCATCTGCCCGGCGTCAGCCACCACGAAAACGTCCTCCTCCAGGCGGGTGCGGAGGGCGATGACCGAGGGAATCGAAGCGCGGAGCAGACGCAGGGTTTCCCGAATCACAATGTCCAGGCGCACCGTCGTCTTCTCCTGCTCCCGCCTGCGGCTGAAGGTCAATATCTGGGTAATGAGATCCTTGGCCCGGTTGCCGGCCTGCTTGATCTTGCCGAGATTGTTCCGGATTTCGGGGCTGACCTCCCAGGCCAGAAGGGACAGGTCGCAATAGGCCATGATGGTGCCCAGGATGTTGTTGAAGTCGTGGGCGATGCCTCCGGCAAGGGTGCCGATGGCCTCCATCTTCTGCGCCTGGCGAAGCTGCTCCTCCAGGCGTTTTCGCTCGGTTATGTCCCGGCAGACCATCACGAGATTGACGACGCGGCCGGCACTGTCCCTCACCGGGCTGACCTTGCATCGTTCCTCGTAAAGCGAGCCGTCCTTCCTCCTGCTGGTGATCTCCCGCGACCACACGTTTCCCTGACGCAGGGCCTTGCGCATTTCGGAAAAGGTCTCCACCGTGTTCCGCGGGTCCTTCAACTCCAACAGTTTCCGGCCGACGACCTCCTCCCGGGCGTGTCCCGTGGTTTTCTCGAAAGCCCTGTTCACGTAAACCACGGCGCCCTCGGTATCGGTGACCACGACCGAATCGGCGGTGTGCTCCACCGCCGCGGCCAGACGCCGGGATTCGGCTTCCTGGAGTCTTCTCCGGGTCAGGTCGCGGAATATGCCGAAATGCACCTCCCGGCCGTTCAACAGGACCACGCCGCCCGAATTGATCTCCACTGGTACGATGGTGCCGTCCGCGTGGCGCATGTTGACTTCGGCGAATGCCATTCCAGGATTGCGCACGGCCTTTTTGAAGGAGGATTCGGACAGCTCCCGGTCCTCCGTTGGGTGCAATTCCCACTGAAATATCCCCAACAACTGGTCGCGGGACCTGCCCCAGAGTCTTTCCGCCGCGGGATTGGCGTCCAGGATCCTTCCGGTCCGGGGGTCGGCCACCAGCACGGCGTCCGCCGTGGCCTCGAAGACCGCACTGAGGAATTCGCCCCGGAACACATCGTATTCGCCGGCGGGGGAGGCTGACCGGGGGCGCAGGGTCGCGGTACCCATGGCCCTGTCCTGGCAACGGAACAAATGGATGTCCACGTCGAACCGCGATTCCGGTTCCGCGGCTACCGTCCTCAGGCATTCCAGTACGAGCCGGCTTCCGGGTGGCGTGTCCCGAATTCCCTCGTACAGCGCCTCCCTGTCCGTTTCGTGGAAAAGCCCCGTAAACGGCCGGCCCACGATGCCTGCCCCGTCGGATCCCGTGACCCGGGCCATGCCCGGACCAATGTCCAGGATCTCTCCGGGTCCGCTGTGGGCGTCCAGGCCGAAGATGACGGTCACGTCACCCGTGTCGGCCGGTCCCCTCGCCTCACCGGCGGACGACCCGGAAGGGCCGTCCGGATCCGGCCCGCACCCGTTGGGGGAAGTCAGGCACGACTCGGGTCTGTTTTCTCCCTGGCTCATAATCTGTAAGGACTCCCCTCGTTCGGCAACCGAACGGGGCGATACGGTATCAGGCAGGCCACGGGGCACGGAAAAGCCATGCGTCCCGGAGACCGGGAAAGCGGGGGCACATACGGACAGGCGCGGCCCGTTTCGATCCAGGCTCGCGGGTTCGACGATTCACGGGGCTGAGTGGGGTCGTGACCCGTTATGTCCCTGCCGCGAGTCGGGGCAATGCTTGCATTCCGGATGATAATCAATTACGTTTGTCAAAACAAGTCAGCAATGGATTGGATAATTACCGCGGATACAACCTCAATGCCTTCCGACGGGTGCTACCGACTGGTATGTCCCTGGGCTTTTGCATGGTGTGCGAGACGGGTTTCCGGCGATTCCGGCAATATGTAAACTACATTTTTCCCAGCCGAATTGTCAATCCACTGTCATATGAAATGCGTCACACTTTTGGCCGGACGGACGACCTGTCCCAGGCCTGGAAATCATGCCGGCCGGGCCTCCGCCGGTATTTTCCTGACAAACCCCGCGGGGAGCTGGAAGGGCCGTGGGCCATCCGTTTGCCGGTCAGAACCGTTCTCCCTGCCGTCTCCATGGAGCGTCACGTATCATGAGTGTATCGCCGGACATGTTGGAACGCATACCGGACACTTGTCCCGGTGGCATCGCCCTTGCCACTCCGGACGACAGGTTCGCCTTTGCAAATCCATCCCTCCTGGGCTGGCTGGGCTACGCCGCCGACCAGCTGGAGGGAACCCCGGTATTGGAAATCTGCCCCCTGGGGTACGATTGCGACGACGGCGACACTGACCGGGCCACAAGCCGCAGGCCCTGCGGGGGCTGGACCGCGACCTCGTCACCTCGTCGGGAGACCTGTTCAGGGCCGTCATCTGGCCGTGGAAGGTGGTTCTCGATTCCGGAGAAGTGGCCGGCACGGGCATGCTGGTGAGGGACCGCCCGACCTGGAGGCGGCGGACCGGGAACGGGACCATCTGGAAGTCCGGTTGCGCCAGGCGCAGAAGATGGAGGCAGTGGGCACCATGGTGGCAGGCGTAGCCCATGAGATCAACAATCCCGCCGGACTGATCATGTACAACATGCCCATGGTCCGGGACGTATGGCGCGATATGGCACCGCTCTTGCAAAGATATGCGGAATCCCGGCCTGACGCCGGGTTCGGAGGACTCACCGTCGATTTTCTGGTCGAAAATCTCGACATGCTCCTCCAGGACGTCGAAATGGCCGGGGAACGCATTACGCGAATCGTCACCGGGCTAACAGCCTGTTGAAAAACGCGATCTGCGGCGTTGCACTTCATTTCTCGTCAGT
>JBKHBM010000085.1:0-19518 GCA_046542385.1 Desulfatibacillaceae bacterium
CATCTCATCGTTTTTGAACAGGCTGCAAATTCCGAGTTTTTCAACGGGCTGCTATGCGCCACCGGGTTTTGTAAAAATTGTGTCAAACCGTCGGCGGCGCCTGTCAATCCGGAATCTTCCATGGTACCAAAGTCCGAATATGCCACTTGCCGGAAAAAGAACGGGAGACCATGCACAATCATACGACGATCATTCCCATGCGGCACATGGGCCGCTCTCGCGGCGCGGACGGCCGTTTCACCCGCGTGCCGGACCGCGTCCACGTGCACGCGGACTATCCTGATTTTCGGGAGCTTTGCCGCCGGGCGATCCGGCCGGATACGCGGTATCTGGTGCTGGACCTGGACGGCACGTTCCATCGCGGGTTGAACCTGGGCGTGTTTTTGGGCTGGGAGCTTTCTGCCTACGAGGCGTACGGGCTGGACTACCTGCGTCGCGTGGAAGGACGGCGGGGCAAGAAAATGCCGGTGCTGAAACCGGGGGACCCAGTGGCGCAGCTGAAGTACACCCTTGGCGGCGCGCGCAGGTGGGCCCTGCCGGGGCTTTCCTACAACCTGCAGGCCAAAAAGGCCTGGCACCGTCCGGCGGCCCGGCAGGCGCTGGTGAAGAAATACGGTCTGGACGCCATTCACAGGATACTGGCCCTGCCCCGCATCGTCATGTTCCACCACATGTCCCGGATTCCCCAGGAGCACGTGCGGGAACTGGCGAGGAGCCTGTGGCGCAGGTACGCCGACCGGCAGGTGATATTTCCCGAGGACGTCGCCTGGGTTCGCGAGCAATGGCCGGAGATGAAGATCATCGTGAGTAGCGCCTCGCCCCGGGCCAGTCTGGACGTCGTTGCGGAAATGTTCGACGTGGACGACGTGGTCGCCAGCGAGATAACGGAGCACGACGGGTACACGGACGCGCCGCCGGTGCTGCACCGGCTGGTGGCAAGGGAAAAGCCCGCGAGATTCGCCCGGCCCGGTGATTTCGTGCAGAACGCGCATCGCGCCAAGATCGCCCGGCTCGTGGAGCAGTATCCGGATTTTCTGGACTCCGGGGTGCATACGGTAGGGATGACGGACACGAACCACGGCGAGGATTACGTGTGGGCCGAGTACATGAAGTGCGTGGTGGACGTGAACGGACCCGACCCGTTCCCTCCCTTTGTTTCGCCGGAGTCGCCGTTGGAGGAACTCCATTCCGCACGGGTGCTCACCGGCGCGGAACGGCGTCGCAGGGACGAGGGCGAGGAGGACCATGTGGCGCGGTCACGGAAGTCGCCCCCGGGCCCGCGGAGGGTATTTGTAGCGGACGAGATCAGGCGGCTGTGCGAAAAGGAACTGCTTGCCGTGGAACAGGAAGCGGCCAGGGTTCACGCGCTGCTGCCCGGGATGGAGGAGGCGCTGGCCGAAGTGGCCGAAAAACGGCGCGAGGTGGTGGATCTTCTGTCCCGGGCGGTGGACAGGTACAACACGGGGGACAGGACGGCCCGCGCCGCCGCATGGCTGGACATGCGCCGGTGCAAGGACATGCTGGACGACCTGCGCGCAAGGGCCGCGCACATCCAGGAGCCGGCCGCCGGGGCATGGACCCGGATCATGCTGGCCGGGGAAAGAGCGCGCCAGCGCCTGGAAACCGCCGTGTACCAGCCCCGGACCGAACCGGAGCCCCGGGCCGCGGCTGCCAGGAAGGCGGCTGTTCAGGAGCCGTAGGCCATCCTGTACACCACGTCGCCGTGGTTTTCGAGGGTCCGCTCCTCGGACTCCACCAGTTTTTTGAAGTCACACACGCAGCAGTTGGACTGCCTGCGCCGGAACTCGCCCTGTGCGGCGCCGCCGCAGGGATTCTCCGCGATCATCCAGCAGCACCGGCCTCCCTTCGCGCCCCCGTGAACTCCATTGGCCCGGTCCGCCACGGCAGCGGGACAAAGGCCCAGGGAATCCACGTTGGCCCCGCCGGGCTGCCTGCCGCATTCTTTGTGTTCCCAGCAGTTTGCCTTGGATTTCATACAGTCTCCATGCACGACCCCGGAGCGTGGGCGCAACCGTGCCAGCAGCCGGCTGGTCGGGCTTTCGCGCAAGGGTTCGCTTGTCGGTGGGTGAAATGGTACGGTTTTCTCGAGGGACTACGCGACGGACGCCGGTGCCCGTGGGCGCACGCCGGGAATGGGAAAAGAGCGCGTCGGACGGGAAGGCCGCGCGCAAGAGGCGTTGATTCTGCCTCCAAGTCATGCTCTCCGCTGCGGGTTGTGGGGCAATCGCCGGTCAGCCAGCCGCGAACCGGGTGACGGATGAGCGACCCGGATCGACATTCCACGGCAACCAATGGCACGGAGACTGGTGAATGTCAAGAAAAGCCGCGCGCGAAGGGAGGGATTTTATGCGAGCTCAGAACTCCCGCACTGGTTGCAGTTCGGGCATCGGGTACACCTGCCCCTGCTTGGGCGGCATGGAGTTGTACACCCAGCCGATGTCGATGGTGCCCAGGGTGGCGCCCCGGTGTTTGGCGAAGCCGCCGAAGGCGCCGCGGACCAGCACGCTCTCCATGGTGAAGGACAGGGCGAACACGGAGACGAAGCGGCCGGCCGCCAAGCCGGACAACTCCTCGGCAAAGGCCACGGGCGAGAAGGCCAGGCGCGACGGGCTCGCGGCCTGGCACTGGACAAGGGGCACGATCCAGGGGTGGCCGTCGTCGCGGACCCAGGCGGCGAAGGCCAGGGTGGCGGGCTTGTTGAGGAATCCGTATGCCCAGGGCTTGAGTGCCGGGTTCCGGGTTTTTCCGGCAACGGCTCCGCGTCCAAGGAAGGTGAGGGCCGAGGCGGCCAGGATGCGGCCCAGGGGCAGGCCCTGCTCGCCGGTATGGGCCACCAGATCCATGTAGTGTACGGTGTGGATACCGAAGTAGGCGTTGTACCGGAACATTGGCTTGTCGTTGAACGCCTCGTAATCCTCGCCGTGGGTGGCGGTGCCCCTCCACAGTGCGGTGCCGCGCCACAGTTCGCGCTCCCGGGTAAGCACGAGCCAGCCTGTCTTCGGGTTTGCCAGCACGTGCTCCTTGCTCCTGCCTTCGCAGAACTGCCCCCAGATCACCTTGTCCGTGCCCTTGGCCATCAGCGAGGTAATGAGCGTCACGTGGGGCAACCCCTCGGGACTCACCGTTGCCAGCAACCCGATCTTGGCCTCGGGCGAGAACGCCTCGATCTCCCTTTTGCCAAATTCGTATCGTCCTTCCATCGTCCCCACCTCGGGCGGGCGCATCCCCCCGCCGACAGGTCTCTTCCGCGTGGTCATGAACCGTTCACGGATTCAGGCAGTGGCATGGAACGTTATAGTCCACGCAGGCCGGGAATGCAAGAGCGCGAAGGTCCCGCGCACGGGCGGCGCCGGTGACGACGACGCGGCCATCCCGGCCGCCCACTTGATTGCGGCCCGGTGCGGGACGGCATGCCCGAACCATCCCGCATGGTCCTCATGCCGCTTGCGGTTGTTCCTTCAAAAACAGCCGCGAGAACACGGAGTAGACCGGCCCGCCACGTCTGAACACGAACAGGTGGCATGCGAGGCCAAAGGCGGGCAGGCCGACCAAAAAGCCCGCGAGCAGGCTGCCGGTCGCCATGCCGACACCCTGGACGATCCCGGCGGCCACGGCCGCGGAACCGAAGCCCACGCCGAAGACGCCGATGCCTATGCGGATGTACAGGGCGACGGCGCCGGGCACCTCCCGGTCCTCGACATCCGGGTCGGCCATCGCGCCCTCGCGAATCCACTTCGCCATCGGAATAACCAGCGCCGGGATGATGAACACGCCCATGCCGGCCAGTGTCAAAGCCACGTTACTGGCAAAAAAGCGCGCTCCCATGTGCATGCCCGGTTGCCACGGGGCGCCGTTGTCCACCGTAGGATCGTACAAAAAACGCTGCCAACCGAGTCCGTCCCAGCCGTGCAGCAGGATGAAGAACATGGCGAAATAACCAAGGAACCACTGCATGTGGGCGGCGTAGAACCGCCCCTGCCTTATGAACCGGTGCGTCACCCAGAAGCCCAGTATGCCCTGGGTGATGTTGGTCACGGCGAACAGGGTCACAAGCCAGGCTGGCAGGTCTCCGTGCGTCGAGGCCACCTGCATGGTTTCCCAGTGGGGGAAGTTCCAGAGGAGGTAGATGCCGCTGGGTGCGAACAGGCAGGCGAGGAAGAACAGCGTATAGGTGAAATATTTGTTTTCGAATGTCTTTTTCTCGTCCTTGATCTGCCGTGCCGCAGCGGCGGCGAAGCTGGCGCCGAGGGCGTATGACCAGAAGATGTCGACCTGTACCATGTGGTTCCTCCCTGGTGTTTGCGTGAATCGGAATAGGTTTTTGTATTTTGTTTGGGTGTTTTGGGCCAGCACGTGTTGTTTGGCCGAGCTGAATGACGTGTCATTCCCTTTATACGGCACCCTGCCTCCTTGCGCAAGAAATTTTTTGACACACGGAAAACCAATACCGCCGAAGAACCACGGAAAAGAATACGCAATAACCCGAAACTACTATGGTTACATCCGAATTCACACCCCGGGCCAATACCTGGCCTCTTCCCTTTTCCCTGCTCCTTGATTACCATGAACCTCCAGGATGACCTCCCCACGAACCCGACCACGGATTAACGCCATGCGCAACGCACGAGCCGTATTCCCAATGGTGGTGCTCATCCTGGCCCTTGTCGCCGCGCCCGCCCGTTGCGACGGGCCCGCGGTGTCCGCCGGTCCCTGGCCCGAGGCGGACCGGCTGTTCCGTTCGGGACACTCATGGCTGGGAGGGGACGGCGCCGCTTCCGTTGACCTGGGCGATGGACGGATCCTGTGGATGTTCGGGGATTCCTTCATCTCGCCGGGCCCCGGCAGATCCCGGCATCAGGCCGGGGTGGTGCGAAACAGCGTTGCCGTGCAGTCGGGATACGATCCGACGGCGGCCTCCATAACCTTCCATTACGGGGGTACCGCGGAGGACCCGGAGGCCTACTTCCGCACCGGCACGGCCAACTGGTACTGGCCGGTTTCCGGCGCCATGGCGGAGGGTTCCCTGGTCGTGTTTCTCATGGACGTGAAGATCCACCGTGGCGACCTGGGATTCATGGTGGAATCGTGGATGGCCATGGTTTGCAAGGAGCCCAGGGGGCCGCCGGAAAAATGGCGATGGAGGCGCGCCGACCTGGCTGGCCATCCCCGGAGCATCGTCCCGGGAGCCGCGCTGCTGGTGGAAGGCGGACACCTTTACGCGTTCGGAGTGGCCAAACAGGGAAGCCACCCCGTATATCTGTGCAGATGGCGGGAGGCGGACGCGGCCGAGGGCAGGCTGGCGGAACCCGAGTGGTGGCGCGGAAGCCAAAAAGGGTGGATGGGCCCGGGTGCTCCGGACAGCCCTCCGGCCGCCCTGTTCGAAAACGGCCAGGCCGAGTTCACGGTCCATTCCCTCGAGCAAGGCGGATACATGCAGATTCAGTCCCTGGGCTTCGGCCCCGCAAGACTGGGCGCCCGGTTCGCGTCCGAAATCACCGGCCCGTGGAGCATGCCCGAGGTGTTTTACTCACCACCCGAACGCCGTCACGCGGACGTCCTGGTGTACGCGGCCAAGGCTCATCCCGAGCTTTCGGGCGCGGACCTGGTGGTCACCTACATGGCCAATACCCTGAACTGGAATGCACTGCTGGCGGACCAGACCCTGTACTATCCGAGATTCCTCAAGGTGAGCCTGGGGAAAAACGGAGGGAAACGACCGGGACCGGTTACTCGAAGTCCTGGTCCACCCGTTCCCGGGGAATGCCGAACACCTGGGCCAGATAGGCGAGATAGGTGCGGTCCTCGCACATCTGCTTGCCCGGACTGTCCGATATCTTGGCCACCGGCCTGCCACTGCACTCCACCATCTTGATGACGATGTCCAGCGGGTCGATGCCGATGTCGTTGGTGAGATTGGTGCCCCAGCCGAAGCCCACCTGCATGCGGTCGCCGAACGCGTCGTAAATCTCCTTCATCTGGTCCACGTCCAGACTGTCGCTGAAGACCATCCGTTTTTGCATGGGGTCGATACCCAGATTTTCATAATGGCGGATGAGCTTTTCCCCCCATTCCAGGGGATCGCCCGAATCGTGGCGGCACCCGTCGTAGAGCTTGGCGAAGTAGAGGTCGAAGTCCCTGAGGAATGCGTCAAAGCCCACCGTGTCCGACAGGGCCACGCCCAGGTGGCCGCGGTACTCCTCCATCCACACCTGGAGCGCGAGTTTCTGGCTTTCCGCGATGTTGCACAAAAGCTGCTGGTGCGCCTGGATGAACTCGTGGGCCATGGTGCCGATGGCGGGGATGTCGTAGTCCATGGCATGCCGGACGTTGGACGTCCCAGTCACCGCGTCGGGCAGCTCTCTTGCCATGGTCTGGATGACCTCGCGCTCCCATTGGGCGGAAGCGCGGCGGCGGGCGCCGAAATCCACGAACCGGATGCCGGGGCCGTCCACCCGGTCGTTGTACTCGCGAATCGCCTCGATCTTGGCGTGGAGCCTTCTCCGGCCTTCGGCGTAGTCGGGCTCGCCGTCCAGGGTGTAGCGGGTGTGCAACTCGCTGATGATGGAGAGGAGGGGTACCTCGAAGTAGATGGTCGCGACCCAGGGGCCTTCCACGTACAGATCCAGGCGGCCCTGTTCGTTGACGGAATAATGCACGTACTCGGGGTTCAGCCGAAGGTGGCGCAGGTACTCGACATAATCCGGCTTGAACAGGTTCAGGCCCGCCATGTAGGACAACTCGGCCTCGCTCATGGCGGCGTTGCATAACTCCCGGATGCCGCGTTCCAGATCGGCGATGAATTCCCGCTCCCGTCCCCGGGGCAGGTCCTGGCCGTTTCTGCACTGGTAGCGGAACATGGCCCATGCCCCGGGGTAGAAGTGATACACCACCTGGGCCATGGAGTGTTTGTAGAAATCCGTGTCCAAAAGACTTGTAATCATCGGGTAACCGCCTTCCTCGATCGGCGACGAACACTCTGGAAAACTCATGAAAAGCCCATTGTAACGGCTTCTCGTACGTTTCCACACGGATTTCCGGGGTCATCCACGGGTGAGTGGTAGCCGGGCCGCGGGAACACACGTCATCCCGGACTCAATCAACTACCCTGGCTCCGTAGATTTTGTCCATTCTCTTCAAGGAGCACTCATGCTGTTCCTGGTCGAAATCCGCCACCCTGTTTGTTCGTATCAGGCTGCGCACGTCCCGGTTGGCCAGATCCCCCACGGTATCCATTACGCAGATGGAGGTTTCCACCCCGCACAACTCCACGGGATAGTCCTCGTCCGTGTCGAAGATACCGAAGCTTCGCAGCATCTCTTCCAGGTTCGTGTTGAAGAACGCGCTGTACCGCCTTTTGGCCAGGTAGTGTATCCCGGAGGCCCCCTCGATGGCCTCCCTGATCTCGTCAAGCAGCTCCCCGCCCCAGGTTCCGGCCACGGCATGTCGTCCGAACAGGTTGAACTCCTCGTCGTCTTCCTCATGGGCGTCATGGACGAAGATCACGGGTTTGCCCTCGGCGATGTACTCCCTGATTCCCTCGACCACGGGACCCACGATCTCCCGGGCCTTGTCGCCGCTGTACAGCCTGCCTTCGGGATGCATGAAGTCGTTCAACATGTCCACCACTATCAGAACTTTCCGGGCCATGATTTTCCTCCCTTTTGTTGCCTTCGTTCCGGACCTGTATGCAATGCCGGCATGGGTCCGCGTTATGGGGAAGGATTCGACCTGGGGCTGGTACGACGGCCCGCATTCAACCGGGACGTCGGATTATGGCGGCACGATTCGGACGGAGAGTCCATTGAAACCTTTAACAGAATGTTGCACGGCAACCCCTGTTTGTCAACGCGGACGCCAACACGAGTGTTACCCAAGCGACAATGGAGTCCTCAAGGCATCTTGCAATGGATCGGGTGGATTCAACGGCGAAACCACCGCGCCTACCTTTCTCATAGGCGGAGACGCATGAGGCAACAGGATTAAGTTGCGTTGTAGGGTTAACAGCCTGTTGAAAAACGCGATCTGCGGCGTTGCGCGTCATTTCTCCTCAACGCGACGTACCGTAAGTACGCCTTGTTCCTCGAAATTCGCGCGCCTTGCATCTCATCGTTTTGAACAGGCTGCAAATTCCGGGTTTTTCAACGGGCTGTTAAAAGGGCACTCTCACCCGGATAACACATTTCCGGAAAACCTCCTTGACTTGCACCGATGGCTGGTGGTACATTTCGATCTACCTTGCTTTACTGTTTTTGGAGTTATTTCAATATTTTGAGTCCATGGTCACGCTGCGGAAGGACAGCCTTGCCCCCGTGGCGGGGCGCTTTGTGGCAGCATTGTGCCGCAAGGCGCGGGAGAGTACATGTCCTATCTTGTCATAGCCAGGAAATATCGCCCCCAGACCTTTGAGGACGTGGTGGCGCAGGAGCACGTGACCACCACGCTCAAAAACGCCATCGAGACGCAACGGGTGCACCACGCCCTGTGTCTGTCCGGCCCCCGGGGAACCGGCAAGACCACGGTGGCGCGGATTTTCGCCAAGTCCATGAATTGCGTCGAGGGACCCACGGCAACCCCCTGCAACGAGTGCGCTGCCTGCCGCGAGATCACCCGCGGCAACTCGGTGGACGTGTTCGAGATCGACGGCGCCTCCAACAACGGCGTGGATCAGATTCGGGACCTCCGGGAGAACGTGAAATACGCGCCAGCCCGGGGTCCCTACAAAATATACATCATCGACGAGGTCCACATGCTCTCCATGCAGGCGTTCAACGCCCTGCTGAAGACGCTGGAGGAGCCTCCCTCCCATGTCCTGTTCGTGCTGGCCACCACCGAGTTCCACAAGATTCCGGTGACCATCCGGTCCAGGTGCCTGCGTTTCGATTTCAAGCGAATCCGGCCCGACGACATCGTGGACCGTATGGCCTACATCTGCGAGAACGAGAACCTGCCGGTGAGCCGGGGTTCGCTGGAACTGGTGGCCCGGGAGAGCGACGGATGCATGCGTGACGCGTTGTCGCTGCTGGACCAGTTGGCCGCGTATTCGTCCGGGGCGGTGGACGAAAAGCGGGTGCTGGAGATCCTGGGCGTGGTGAGTCGGAGCGCGATCTTCGACCTGGCCGCCGCCCTGCTTGCCCGGGACGTTGCCGCGTGCCTGCGGGTGGTGGACGAGATGCACCAGATGGGGCTGGACATGAAGAAGCTGGCCGCGGACATGGTGGCGCATTTTCGCAACTGCGTGGTGGCCAGGACCGTGGACAAGCCAAGGGATGTGCTGGACCTGCCGGAAACCGAAATCCGGTGGATACTGGACGCGGTTTCCGAGGTGCCCGTGTCCCACGTGGAGCAGGTGCTGGGCATCCTCCACAAGGAGGAGGTGTCCGTGCGGCTGTCCAACATGCCCAAGCTGGCCCTGGAGATCGCCTGCATCCAGGTATGCGAGACCCCGCCCTCCCTGGGAATAGACGAATTGCTGGAACGGCTGGACCGTCTGCAGAACGCGCTGCAGTCCGGAGAACCCGTCCCCGCGGCGGCGTCCGCGCCCACCAGGCCGGCCGCTTCCTCTGCGCCGGCGGCCCCGGCGGGCGGGCCGGAAGGGAAAACCGGGGCAAATCCCGGGCCCGCCGCCTCGCAAGCGACGGAACCGGAGGCGAAAGGGCTGATAGGGGAACCGTCCGGGCAGGACGAGGAGGCCCCCCCGCTTTCCGCGTACCAGGAGGCGGGTGGAGCGCCCCGGCCAGGTCCCGAATCCGAGTCCGATCCGGCTCCCGAGTCTCCGGCGACAAAACAGGCTCCCGCTCCCGGACCCGACCCGGAACCGGAGCCGGAACCCTCGGCCGTGCGGGAACCGGTGAGGGGCGCGCCGAGGATTCCGCCGGAACCGGCGGCGGTGCACAATGCCAAACCATCGGCGGAGTTGTACGAACAATTCATGGAGGCCATATCAGGCAGACATCCCATGCTTGCGCCGTGCCTTGCGGAATGCACCCTGGCCGTGGACGGAAACCGGGTCGTCATCCGCACCAGCGGCGGGGATTTTGCCATGCGCCTCTTGACGGACGAGGAGAACAGGGCGAACATCGCTGCTGTATGCGGCGAGTGCCTGGGCCGCGAAGTGGCCGTTCTCGTGGAGGCTGCTGCCGGCGACGCCGGACCCGTCCGGGAGACTCCGGCGCCCGGCCCCGGACCTCATTCCACGAAAAACGTGGTGGACGAGGCGTTGAACCACCCGCTGGTTACCGAGGCCATGGAGATATTCCGAGGCCAGGTGGTGGACGTGAAACCCCTGGACATAAAGAAATGACAACCGGTCGGCCCACCGCGCGGGCTGCCATCGGGTTGACCCCCGAATAGCCGGCGCGCGTGCCGGCACAGGAGGACGAAATGGCGAAGGGAATGGGAAACATCATGAAGCAGGCGCAGAAGTTGCAGCGCCAGATGACCGAATTGCAGGAACAGCTTGGTGAAAGGACCGTGGAAGCGGGCGCCGGCGGCGGCATGGTTCGCGTGGTGGTGAACGGCAAGCAGCAGGTCGTGTCCATCAACATAGAAAAGGAAGTCGTTGACCCCGAGGACGTGGAAATGCTTCAGGACATGATCCTGGCCGCCGTCAACGACGGACTTGCCAAGAGCCAGGAGATGGCCAACGAGGAAATGTCCAAGCTCACCGGCGGAATGGGCATTCCAGGGCTCATGTAGACGGCCATGAGCCACTACCCACCCGCACTGGTCCGGCTGGTCAAGCAGCTTGCGAAACTGCCCGGCATCGGCGAAAAAAGCGGCGAGCGCCTGGCCATGCACATCGTGCGCGCGGCGGACAAGGACGCCCGCGGCCTCGCGGAGAGCATCCTGGAGGTCAAGGACAAGGTGCGCCTGTGCTCGAACTGCTTCGGCCTTGCGGATACCGATCCGTGCCACGTGTGCGCGGACCCGGCACGCGATTCCTCCCTGCTGTGCGTGGTGGAGCAGCCGTCGGACATGGTGGCCCTGGAACGTTCCGGCGCCTATCGCGGCCTGTACCACGTGCTCCAGGGCGTGCTGTCCCCCCTTTCCGGCATGGGGCCCGACAACATCCGCCTGGATGAACTGGTGCGACGGGTGGCGGCCGGTGGTGTCAAGGAGGTGATCATCGCCACGGGTACCGGCGTCGAGGGCCAGTCAACGGCCTCCTATATCCACGGCCAGCTCGCGCCCATGGGCGTCCGGACAACCCGCATCGCCTCGGGCGTGCCCGTGGGCGGCGACTTGAAATACGCGGACGGACTCACGCTGAAACATGCTCTGGACGGCCGCCATGGTATGTGACATCGGGTTGCAATCAAGCATTTGACCGTGCCGGCCGCGCCATTGGCTTTTCCAACGCGCCATGGCGTCTTCTTCCGCTCTGTCTCGGCAATCGCCGGTTTCACCCCGCAAACCCCAACCGAAGGCGATCCGGGTCAAGATGGATCAGAATGACATATTCAAATGCTCCATGTGCGGCGACTGCTGCCAGGGTTTCGGCGGCACCTACGTGGACGAGAAGGACGTGGCCGGCATTGCGGGCTATCTGGGAACAACGCCGGAGGCCGTAAAGGAAAAATGGTGCGTGCCGACGGGCGGGAAGATGGTTCTGGCCCAGGATGGGGACGGGTATTGCGTGTTCTGGGACAAGGTGTGCACCATCCACGAGGTCAAGCCCCGCATGTGCCGCAGATGGCCGTACATCCCGGTTTTGCTCTCCGTGCCCGAGAACTGGCGGGCCATGGCCTCCATGTGCCCGGGAATCAATCCGGAGGCACCACCCGAGGCCGTGGCCGAAGCGGTGCGCCGCCAACTGGCTGCCGAAGAAGGGGACGGCTCGGGGAAATAGCCGGTCAAAATAATTGACAATCCCGGCTTCGTGGGATAGGATGTCCGTAATTCGGCGGCTGAAGCCTCCGGTGGAGAACGCAGTCAGGCAGGGTGCGGGATTTCCGGCCCGAGCCAACACGCACACAGTTCCGGCCGACGCCGGACCATGGTCATGAAGGCCGACCCTTTTCGGGGTTGGCTTTTTTTGTTTCAAAAACAGGGCGCCTGAAGGCGGATCAAGGCGTCGGAGGAGCAACACCACACAATACACTGGAGGTACAGGAAAAATGAAACGAATCCTGGTAATCGCAACCGTCATGGCCCTGGCCTTTTCCGCCAATGCCGCCGCGCATTTCGGCATGGTCATTCCCTCGGACAACATGGTGATGGAGGAGGACGAACGCGCCGTGGACGTTGTCCTGTCCTTTTCCCACCCGTTCGAGATGGTGGGCATGGAGCTGGAAAAGCCCGCCCGGTTCACCCTCACCACCCAGGGCGGCCCGGGGAGCCTGCTGGACGACCTCGAAAAGACCGAGGTCATGGACCATACCGCCTGGAAGACACGGGTGCCTGTTCGCCGGCCCGGCCTGTACACCTTCTACATGGAGCCCAAACCCTACTGGGAGCCGGCCGAGGACTGCTTCATCGTCCATCACACCAAGACCGTGGTGGCCGCTTACGGCGCGGACGAGGGATGGAGCGAGCCTCTGGGAGTGAAGACGGAGATCGTGCCCCTGTCCAAGCCTTTTGCCCTGTGGGCGGGCAACGTGTTCCAGGGAAAGGTGCTGCTGGACGGCAAGCCCGTGTCCAACGCCGAGGTGGAGGTGGAGTATTACAACGCGGACAAAAAAGCCGAGGCCCCTTCCGAGTACATGATCACCCAGACCGTCCAGGCCGATGAAAACGGCGTATTCACCTATGCCGCGCCCGTGCCCGGATGGTGGGGATTCGCCGCCCTGAATGGTGCGGATTACAAGCTCGAGCACAAGGGTGAGAAGAAGGACGTGGAACTCGGGGCCGTGCTCTGGGTCCATTTCGAACCCTGGAAGACCAGGTAGGATCCGATTCGTGGAGGGCGGCGCGTGCTGCGCGCCGCCCGCGAACGGGAGAGACGTAATGCACATATCGGAAGGGGTGATCGATGCGGCTCCGGTGCTGATCGCCGGATGGGGACTTGCCGCGGCCGGGGCCGGCATCGGCCTGGCGAAAATGGACGCCGACGACGTGCCCCGGGCGGCCATACTGTCCTCCGCGTTTTTCGTGGCCACCCTGGTGCACGTGCCGGTGGGGCCCGTGTCCGCCCATCTCATACTGAACGGGCTGCTGGGCCTGCTGCTGGGGTGGGCCGCGTTTCCTGCCATCCTCGTCGCACTGGCGCTCCAGGCCCTGTTCTTCGGCTATGGAGGCCCGTCCATCCTGGGAGTGAACACCGTGCTGATGGCCACGCCGGCGGTTCTGGCCCACTACCTGTTCCGGCCGTTTCTGCACGGCGGGCCCCGGGTCTGTTCTTCGGCCGCGTTCGGCGCCGGCGCCGCCGGGGTGCTGGGAGCCGCCGTGTTCATGGCCCTGGCCATGGTCTTCGCCAGGGAGGAATTTTTGCAGACCGCCAAGGTGGTGGTATGGATACATCTGCCTGTCATGGCGGTGGAGGGCGTGATTACCGCCATGTGCGTGGCGTTTTTGCGAAAGGTGCAACCCGACCTGCTGCCCGGTTTCGCACCGGGCAAGGGCGGGGAACACGATACAGGGAGCGGACAATGACGGAATCCGGTATGAAGAGTATCCTGTCGTGGCGAACCCTGGCGGCCGCCATCCTGCTGCTGGTCCTGTCTTCGGCCCCTGTCCGGGCCCACCGGGTCATCGTGTTCGCGTGGGTCGAGGGTGGGAAGGTGCACGTGGAGAGCAGTTTTCCGGGCGGTGATCCCGTTGTGGAAGGCAGGGTCAACGTGTACGACGAACAGGGCAACGTGGTGGTGGAAGGAAAAACCGACCGACAGGGGCGGTTTTCCTTTGCTCCTCCGAAAATCGAGGACCTCCGCGTGGAGGTGGTGGCAGGGCAGGGCCACATGGAGGACTGGACAGTGCGGGCCGGGGAGTTGCCCGGAGTCGAGTCAGCCCGGCGGGAAGCCGGAGACGGGAAGACGGAAGAACACTCCCATGGCGTCCGGGCCGCTGCGAGGCAGGGGGCGCCATCCGGCGGCGTTGTTTCCGAAAGCAGCCTGGAGCGGGTCGAGGCCCGGCTTGCCGCCGTGGAAAAGGAACTGGGCGGGATCAAGAGGGAACTGGCCCGCGCCAATGAAAAGGGACCGGGCATGTTCGACGTCCTGGGCGGTATCGGCTTTCTTCTGGGCATTTTCGGTGCGGCGGCCCTGGTCAAGGCGAGAAACAGGCGATGATCGCAAACCGTCCCCTTCTCATGGAGTAGCCTCATGCTGGAGGAAGCGTTCGCCTACGGGTCGTCGCCGGTGCACCGCGCCGATCCCAGGGTCAGGCTGGTCTACGCGGTGGCCTACTCCTTCGTGGTGGCCCTGTCCACGGAATTTGCCGTGCTGTGGGCCGCACTGGCCGCCGGAGTCGCCTCCTGCGTCCTGGCCAGGATGGCCGTCGTTCCCCTTGCGCGGAGAATGGCCGCGGTCAACGTGTTCGTCCTCTTTCTGTGGGCGGTCGTGCCGCTCACGGCGGGCGGCGAGGCCCTGGCTACCGCGGGACCGTTCACGGTAAGCCGCGAGGGGGTCCGCCTGTGCGGGCTCATCACCCTTCGCACCAACGCCGTCGCGCTGACCTGTTTCGCCATGCTGGCAACCATGCCCGTGGCCCGCCTGGGCCACGCCATGCACAGGCTCAAGGCGCCGGCGCACCTGGTGCACCTTCTTCTCATGAGCCACCGCTACGTGTTCGTCCTGGCCCGGGAATACCAGCAGATGCGGCGGGCCGCCGCGCTGAGGTGTTTTTCACCGGGTGCGAACACGCACACGTACCGCACCTACGCCTACCTCGTGGGCATGCTGTTCGTGCGCGCCACCTCCCGGGCCCAGAGGGTTAACAAAGCCATGATGTGCCGTGGGTTTTCCGGAACCTTCCACACTCTGGACGAGTTGCGGTTCCGGGGAGCGGACGCCGCATGGGCGATCGGGTTCGCCGCCGTCCTGACCGTCCTGGCTCTCGGGGGCGTATTGCCCGTGGTGTGACGCAGGGTGTCGGCCGAACGATTTCACACACCGCCGTCCATCTGGCCGGTTGACATTTCACCGGGCATTTCCTACAAATCAGGTAGGCTGCCCGCGTACCCGCGGCGGCCGGCCAGCCCCGGAGCGAAATCCCCCAAACCCGAAAAGGAGAACCCCTCATGGTGCGAAGCTATATACGCGGTATCGGCAGTTACGTTCCCCCCAAGGTGGTGACCAACGAGGAACTGTCCATTCTCATGGACACCACGGACGAATGGATTCGCACGCGGACCGGCATCGAGGAGCGCAGGGTCGCGGAGGAGGGCGTGTACTGCACGGACCTGGCAAAGGAAGCCGCGGTCAAGGCGGTGGAGGACGCGGGACTCGAAATGTCGGACATCGAGTTCATCATCTTCGCCACCCTGAGCCCGGACCATCATTTCCCGGGTTCCGCCTGCTACCTGCAGCCCAAGCTGGGGCTGGAGGGCATCGGCTGCCTGGACGTGCGTAATCAGTGCACCGGTTTTCTGTACTCCCTGGCCACGGCCGACGCGTTCGTCAAGACGGGACTGTACACGAACATCCTGGTGGTGGGCGCGGAGGTACACTCGTCGGCGTTGAACTATACGAACGAGGGACGGGACGTGGCCGTGCTGTTCGGCGACGGGGCGGCAGCCGCCGTAGTGAGCCCCACGGAGGACGAGAACCGGGGCATCATGTATCATTCCCTGCACGCGGACGGCAGGCACGCCAAGGCGCTGTGCCTGGATATCTGGGACATATCGCGGAAGCCTTACCTGGACGAGGAAATCGTCAATTCTCCCATGCGCTGGCCCGCCATGAACGGCAGGGTGGTGTTCAAGAACGCCGTGGTCCGGCTGTGCGAAACCATCTTCAACGTGCTGTTCAAGCACAACATCAACGCCCAGGACATCAAGTGGTTCATCCCCCACCAGGCGAACATGCGCATCAACCACATGGTGGCCGAGCAACTGGGCCTGCCCAAGGAGAAGTTCCTGCACAACATGCAGCGCTACGGCAACACCACGGCCGCCTCCATACCCCTGCTGCTGGACGAGACCTACAGGGCCGGCGACATCGAACCGGGCGACCTGCTCATGCTGCTGGGCTTCGGCGCGGGCTTCACCTGGGGCGTCACCATCATGAGGTGGTGATCCCGTGGGCACCGCATAGCAGCCTGTTGAAAAACGCGATCTGCGGCGTTGCGCGTCATTTCGCGTCAACGCGACGTACCGTAAGTACGCCTTGTTCCTCGAAATTCGCGCGCCTTGCATCTCATCGTTTTTGAACAGGCTGCAAATTCCGAGTTTTTCAACGGGCTGGTAGGTGTCGTCTTAACGGAACAGTTTGCGATTCGGGGCGTCTCCCCCCGTCCCGGACGTTTGGCCGACACGAGCCGGCGCCCGCTACCGGACGCGCCTCGGGGCGTGTGTCGTCACGTATCCAAATCAGGGACTCCCCCCGCTGACAGCTCGTTGACGAACACGGAATCCACGGCCCGTTCAAGGACGACGGGCCGCCAGGCTGGCAAATCCCGGGCTGGCCGGAGTACTATCGGTATGCCGCATCGACGAGGGATGTGGCGCGTAACGCGCCGGTCACGTTTTATAACGGCCTGCTAACGCAATCCTGACCATTTTCTCATAAAGTGTTCATCATTTTCTGATCGATCTGAGGCAGACTTTCAATCTTGTCCTTTGCGGACAGGCGCTATTGCTGTCCGGTACTCCAGGGAGGTGCACATGGGTCTTTTCGACAATGGAATGAGGCTGGGGACAGGTGTCGCCATCGGCGTGGGCGCCGTGGTTCTCGCGCCGGTGCTGGTGCCCGCGGCGGCCAGCGCGGCCAAGCCCCTTATCAAGTCCGCCATCAAGGGCGGCATCATCCTGTACACCCAGGCCAAAATCGTGGCGGCCGAGGCCGTGGAAACCCTGGAGGACATATCCGCCGAAGCCAGGGCAGAGCTTGCCGAGGAGATGCGGGCGGCAGCCGAGGCCCAGGCGAAGAAAGAGGGAACGGATGCCACATGAGGCACGTATAGCCCATTACACTTCGGGACGGTTACGCCTCAGGATCGTGTCCCGCAGGGGCGACCCCGCCTATTTTGAATCCGTGGCCGCGAATCTTCGCGACACCGGGCAATTCGACGAGGTTCGCGTAAAGCCCACCACGGGCAGCGTGATTCTGACGGGTCCGGGCGCGAAGCCGGATTTCGTGTCCAGGCAGGGATCGGACAGCGGGTTGTTCCAGGTGCCGGACGCAACGTGGGGCAGGACACCCGCCATCGTCGGAGCCACGGAACCGATTCGCGCCCTGGATCGGGGGGTGCGCAGGTTCACCGGTGGGGACATCGACCTTCCCGCCCTGATTCTGCTGGTTCTGGGAGCGAGCGGGGGCTGGCAGATTCTGGCCGGCGAGGCCGGGGCCGTGCCCTGGTACTCCGCGCTCTGGTACTCCCTGGGATTGTATATGAAGAGCGAGCGCGCGCCCCGGGAAACGGGCGTCGGTTGAGAAAGGCGGGTTGGCAGTTCTTTTGGTTTCGGCGATCCATACAGCGGTTTCAGGAAGAGGGCGCTACGCCGTCGAGGGGCTGACCGGGAATCCCGGGTTGGCCCGGTTGATCGAGCAGGGGATGTCCCGTGCGGAAGGAGTGCGGGAGGTCAGGGCCAATCCTCTTACCGGCAGAGTATTGGTGCGTTTCAACGGCGGGAACACCCATTCCGCCGTAGCCGAGGCCCTCTCCGAACTGGTGGGTGGCAACAATGGCGGACATCACCCGACCCCCAGGGTTCCCCCGCTGCGACCGGTCAATCCTTTTCCCCATGTAGCCCGTTTTCGTCTCGCGGTGTTTTCCTCGGCATACCGGATGCGAGACCGTCTTTGTTCCCCGCTGTCCCCCGGAGTGCCGGCCGCCGGGCCGTCAGCGCCCCCGTCGTCGTTTCAACCCCAGGAAGAGGACAAGTGGCACGTCCTTGCTGCGGATACCGTGGTCGATGCCATGGGGTCTGATCCGGTTCGGGGCCTGGAGCCGGCGGCGGTTTCGGAGGTCCTCAAGAGGTTCGGTCCGAACCTGCTTCCCGAGTCGAAAAAACGCAGTGGTCTGTCCATTTTCGCGGGTCAGTTCACCTCGCTTCCGGTCGGGCTTCTGGGCGTCACAGCGGTCATTTCCGTGGCCACGGGCGGCGTGCTGGAGGCGGCCGCCATCATGGGGGTGGCGGTGTTGAACGGGGTCATCGGGTACTACACCGAGGACCAGGCGGAGAAGACCATCCACAACCTTGCCGGTCCGGTGAAGCCGATGTCCGTGGTGCTGCGGGGCGGCGAGGAACAGGAAATCCCGGCGGAGAACCTTGTGGTGGGCGACCTGTTGGTGCTGCGCCCCGGTTCATATGTAGGGGCGGACGCCAGGATCATCCAGGCGAGCCACATGTCCGTTGACGAATCCGCCCTGACAGGGGAGAGTATGCCCGTGGACAAGACCGCGGCCACCCTGATCCTGGAGAATACGCCCCTGGCGGACCGGGTGAACATGGTGCACATGGGTACCCTGGTCACCGGTGGGGAGGGGCGGGCCATCGTGGTCGCTACCGGCCGGTACACCCAGATCGGCCAGTTGCAGCTGCTGCTGGCGGAGACCCGGCCCCCGCCCACACCCATCGAAAAGTCCCTGACCCAGATCGGAAACAAGCTCGCCATAGGGGCGGGCGTGGTCTCCGTAGCGGTTTTCGGCATAGGCTTTCTGCGAGGCTACGGCCTGGTGGAACTGATCACCATGTCCGTGTCCCTGGCCGCCGCGGCGGTGCCGGAGGGCCTTCCCACCGCGGCCACGGTCACGTTCGCCATCGGCATGGAGGAGATGCGCAGGCACCGGGTCCTCATCCGCAAGCTCCAGGCCGTGGAAACCCTGGGCTCCGTGTGCGCCGTCTGTTTCGACAAGACCGGCACCATCACGGAAAACCGGATGTCCGTGACCAGAGTCCACGCGGGTGACCGGAACATCCGCATGGAGGACGGGCGATTTTTTGAAAACGGGGACCAGGTGGACATGACCCGGCGCCCGGGTTTGTGGCAGCTGGCCACCGTGTGCGCGCTGTGCAACGAATCCCGCAGCATCCCGGACAGGACAACGGGGGAAAGGCGCCTGGTGGGGTCGTCCACGGAAAACGCCCTGTTGCAGATGGCCATCGACGCGGGCATTGATGAAGACGACCTGCGGGGCGGTCACGAACTGGAAAAGGTCTGTTACCGCTCGGAAAGCCGGCTGTACATGACCATGCTGTTCACGAGGCGGGACGGCAGCCGCTATCTGGGGGTCAAGGGCAGCCCCATGGAGGTGCTGGACCTTTGCGAGTGGCAGTGGAAACACGGCAGGCGAATTCGCCTGGACGACGACGACCGCAGGCGCATCGAAACGGAGAATGCCAGAATGGCGGGCGAGGCCCTGCGCGTTCTGGGGATCGCCTCGGCGGACGGCGGCGCC
>JBKHBM010000212.1:0-3647 GCA_046542385.1 Desulfatibacillaceae bacterium
AGCCTGTTCAAAAACGAGGAGATGCAAGGCGCGCGAATTTCGAGGAGTAAGGCGTGCTTACGGTACGTCGCATCGACGAGAAATGAGGCGCAACGCCGCAGATCGCGTTTTTCAACAGGCTGCTACCGACCCATGGCGCTCCTGGCGCCCTATCCCGGAGCGCGCGCCTTCGATCCGCTGCCTTGGGCCCGGCGCTCGCTCTCGTCCCTAATCCCCTCGAGCAACCGGTCCGACAGCCTGTGCAGCCGCCGCGTGGCTCCCACCAGCCGCGCGGGAAGCAACAGGGGGCCGGAGAGCTCCTCCCGGCTGTGTATGACCGTGGCGTCGCCGTCCCGGGAAAAATCAAACGTGTGCACCGCGTGCACGCCCAGGCGGCTGCCCTCCCACACCACCCGTTCCATGGGCCTGTTTTCCGTGACCCGGGGGGCGATGCGGATTGGGAACGCGAAGGGCCGCAGGTCGAACGAGAAGCACGTGCCCGCGGCCAGCTCCCCGCCGTCCTCTATGCGGCACTCCCGGCAGACCTCGTTCCACGCGTCCCATCCGGCAAGGTCCGAGAACACCTCCCACACCGTTTCCACGGGTGCCCGGATTCGGATGGAGGTCTCGATTATCATTGCCCTTCCCTTTCCAGCATTTCCCTCCATCGAGCCAGGGAGGGGGCCCCTTCCTCTTCGGACCGCTTTTCCCGGGCTATCCGGAAAAACTCCTCGGACTGTTCGTTCTTTCCCAGCTGTTTCAACACCATGCCCAGGTTGCGGTACCACCCGGGATGGTCGGGATCCAGTTCTATTGCGCGGCGGTAATACGGTTCCGCTTCAGCGAACCTGCCCTGGCGGGCCAGCATGTTCGCGTAGTTGACATGCGCCGCCGCCCACCCGGGAGCCAGTGCAAGGGCCCGCAGAAAGAATTGTTCGGCGGCTTCGCGGTCTCCGGCCCTCAGGTTCCACTGGGCCATCAGATAAGGGGACATGGCGTTTTTGGGCGCCATCTCCATGAGTTTTTCAAAATGCTTTTTGGCCACGTCCAGGTCGCCGTGCTCCATGGCCATGTATCCCAGTTTGTGATGGGCGAGGTAATTTTCGTCCGTGACCCGCGCCGACCTGGAGAAGAGCATGTAATCGTTTTTCCAGTAGCCGGTCTGGACCACGGTCAACACCACCAGGCACGCCGTTGCCAGGGAGAAGGCCCCCACCAGGGCCCGGCGCCCGGCCCGGGAGGATTCCACCGCGCTCCACAGGCCGTAACACAACATCACCAACAGGCCCAGGAGAGGTATGTAGGTGAACCGGTCCGCCATGCCCTGGACGCCGGCCTGGGCCAGGCCGTTGACCGGAAACAGGGTGGCCAGGTACCAAAGCCAGCCCATGAGCAAAAAGGGCAGCCTCTTGCGAAGAAGCCACGCCGCGATGGTCACACCGACAAGAAATGCCAGCGCGGCCAGGGCCTGCCATACGGGAACGCTTTCCCTGAACGGGTAGAAGGCGGCGAGATCCAGCGGCAGGAAGAGTTTGCGTATGTACGCCACATGGGAGACCAGGGAGTTGGCCGCCAACTGGTACCAGGTCCATTCATCCCCGGGCTTGCCCGTACCGTGATGGGCGTAATAGGTGTCCAGGGCCATGGGCGCCGCGACCAGGAAATACGGGACCTTTTCCACCACCAGCCGGCCCAGCGCCCTGGCGCTGTTTCCGGCGTGCTCCCGCAACCTTCCCAGTGGCCAGTAGTCAAGCAGCAACAGTGCCGCGGGCAGGGTCACGGCCATGGGCTTGGACAGGCAACTCAAGAGGAACAGGACCAGCGACATGGCGTACCACCTCCGGCTCTCGCCCCGCACGAACCTCACGTAGGCGAGAATGGCCAGAAACCAGAACAGCCCGTACAGCATGTCCTTGCGCTCCGTGATCCACACCACGGACTCCACCCGCAAGGGATGCACGGCAAAGAGGACGGCCACCATGAGTGCCGGAGCCCATGCACTGGTGGTCCTGAACAGCAGCAGAAAAACCAGAATGCACGTTGCCGTGTGCAGCAGCAGGTTGGTGAGCGCAAAACCCGGATACCGGATTCCGTACAGTTGGGCGTCCAGCATGAGGGACAGCCAGGTAACAGGAATGCGCATGCCCAGGCTGGTGTCCGTGAACGCCCAGCGCACGCCCTCGAGGGTAAGCCCTGACTTGACGTACGGGTTGTCCGTCACGTAGGCGGGATCATCCCAGGAGACGAAAGTGTTCTGCCATATCGGGTGAAAGCTCAACAGGCAAAGGGCCGCCACGATCAGGCAGGCCATGGTGGTCCCGGAGGGGTAACGGTCTGACATGTAATTACCCTACCAGCCTGTTGAAAAATGCGATCTGCGGCGTTGCGCTTCACTTCTCATCAGTGCGGCGTACCTCAAGTACGCCTTATTCCTCGAAATTCGCGCGCCTTGCATCTCATCGTTTTTGAACAGGCTGAAGATTTCGAGTTTTTCAACGCGCTGTTATCCTGAATCCGTGACGAAAATTCCTGGTAATCCGTCGGGTCTCTTCCTGCACCCACACTACCTGAGACCACTCACGGATTCCGGCAAGGTCCCGGTAAACGTCCCGGCTTGGGAAGGGCAACCCGAACCGGCCGACCTGTGCGGAAGTGAACGCGGATCTTCCCCATACCGGGCGATGGCCGCGAAAATGGTCTCCACCGTTCCCTCCGCGCCTGACAGCCTGTTGAAAAACGCGATCTGCGGCGTTGCGCTTCACTTCTCATCAGTGCGGCGTACCTCAAGTACGCCTTATTCCGCGAAATTCGCGCGCCTTGCATCTCATGGTTTTTGACCAGGCTGCAAATTCCGGGTTTTTCAACGGCCTGCTAAGGGCTTTTCAACATGGCCAGGAAGGGTTCGACGTTCAGGGCCTTCGGATTGTCGTCGCTTCGCAGCCCTTCCACATCATGGCCGAAGGCGAGTTCCGGGGTCAACATCTCAATCCAATGAATTTGTACGGAATCGTCGAAATCCCGAACTCGCATGTGAATGGCCAGGCGACCGGGTACGACGGCCTGGGGGTCCAGGTCGCCGCCGACAATCCGGCAGTCTCCGATTTTGTCCTCCACAAGATCCAACAACACTTTGCAGGTCAACCCGGTGCGGACCATGGCGGGGGCGCTTCGGCGCTCCCTGCGTTCCCTCTTCCGGCGCGCCCATTCCTTCACGTCCGCGTCCTTTTCGGGAAACCGGCTTTCCGCTTTCACTTCGGCTCGCCGGTATTCTTCCACCGTCCTCACAAAATCCTCCCGGCTGTCGTATATCCTGATGCCCGCCTGGTACCTGCCGTCGGGAAGCTCCATGAAGGGTCCCATCATTCCGAGTTTTTCTTTTTTTCGTCTTTGTTCGGCGTTTTCCCGCTTGCGTATTTCATCCAGAACATCCTCGTCCGCGTAGACCACGGGCCTGTCCTCCAGGGAGCCCACGC
This sequence comes from Desulfatibacillaceae bacterium, assembly GCA_046542385.1. Taxonomy (GTDB): domain Bacteria; phylum Desulfobacterota; class Desulfobacteria; order Desulfobacterales; family Desulfatibacillaceae; genus JBKHBM01. The sequence continues at coordinate 3,453 of JBKHBM010000212.1, forward strand.
TGTTCGCGGCGGGTTTCAACACCATATATTGCACCACCAGAAACATCGCGGTCAGAAAGATGACCGTGAACAACAGCCTTGTCGGACCTCTCATGGGCAGCCTCCCTGGACCAAGAACTCAAAAATGCCCTTTGGTAATGCTTACCAGCCTGTTGAAAAACGCGATCTGCGGCGTTGCGCTTCATTTCTCGTCAG
>JBKHBM010000213.1:0-3639 GCA_046542385.1 Desulfatibacillaceae bacterium
CGCCGCGTCGACGAGGGGCGACGCGCAACACCGCGGACCGCGTTTTCGGGCGGCCCAGGTAACCGTTTCCGCCCGGACGGCCCAGGCTGTCCGAAAACGATGGGACGCAAGGCGCGCGAGCCCCGGGGAGCAAGGCGTACACATGGTACGCCGCGTCGACGAGGGGCGACGCGCAACACCGCGGACCGCGTTTTCGGGCGGCCTGGCTACAGGGGTATGTTGCCGTGCCGCTTGGGCGGCAACTCCTTGACCTTGGTGTCCAGCATTTTGAAGCACCTGACCAGGTAGCTCCGGGTTTCCGCCGGCGTGATAACGTCCTCCACGTTGATGTTGGAACTCACGTCGTAAATCGGATTCGCGTAGGTCTCCCGGTACTCGGCCAGCCTCTTCTGCAGGTACTCGGGATCCGTGGCAGCCTCCGGGTCCTTGCCGTACAGCAAAAACACGGACTGCTCCGCGCCCAGGATTCCGGTTTCCATGAGGGGCCAGTACAGGACCATGTCCGTACCCAGGCCGGGAAGTACGCCCATGCCCAGGTTGCCGCCGCCGTAAGCCTTGCGCATGACCAGGGATATCTTGGGCGTCGTGGCCTCGCACAGTGCATACAGCACCTTGGCCCCGTGCCGGATGATGCCCGCGTGCTCCTGGCCGGTGCCCGGCATGTAGGCCGGGGTGTCCACCAGCAGCACCATGGGGATGTTGAACGCGTCGCAGAACCGGATGAACCGGGCCTGCTTGTCCGAACTGTTCACCGTGAGCGAGCCGGCCATGACCTTGGGGTTGTTGGCGATGACGCCCACGGTTCTGCCGTCCAGCCTGCCGAAACCCACCACCACCTCTCCGGCGAACTCGGGCTTGATCTCGAAGAAATCGCCGTTGTCCACCAGCGCCGTAATCACCTTTTTCACGTCATAGGGCCTGTTCGGGGCCGAGGGTACGATGTCGTACAACTCGTCCAGGCTCCGGTTCGGGTCGTCGCCCGTGTCCACCACAGGCGGCTTCTCCCAGCAGTTCAGCGGTAAAAATCCCAGCAGACGCCGCATCTGGGACAGGCATTCCTTTTCGTCCGGGAATCGCTTGTCAGCCACGCCGGACTTCTGGCAGTGCACCTTTGCCCCGCCCAGGTCGTCCATGGACACGTCCTCTCCCGTGACCATCTTGACGACCATGGGGCCGGTGATGAACATGTGGCTTATGTCGTCCACCATGAACGTGAAGTCGTTCAACGCCGGGCTGTACACGGAGATGCCGCCGCAGGAACCCAGGATGGCGGAAATCTGGGGGATGACGCCCGACGCCAGGGTGTTGGGGTAGAACACGGCGCCGCCGTGCTTGTCCGAGATGTTGGAGAAGATGGAGCGCTTGAACGCGCCAAGCCAGTCCACCTCCTCGCTGTTGGGCACGCGGGCGCCCGGAGAGTCGTGCAGGCCGATCAGGGGCACCCGCATCTCCAGTGCCTTTTCCACGGTGCGGTACATCTTGTACCCGTGCTCCACGCCCACGGACCCACCGCGTACCGTGCGGTCCTGGGAGTAGACGAAAACCTTGCGGCCCCCGATGGTTCCACAACCGCAGACGATGCCGTCCGTGGCGAGGTCCCGTTCGTGCCCGGCCAGGGGCAGGCTTTCCAGAAAGCTGTCCTTGTCCAGCAACAGGTCGATCCGTTCCCTTGCCGTGAGTTTTCCCGCGGCGTGGTGCCTGGCGATTTTCGCCTCGCCCCCGCCCATGCGGGATTTTTCGCGGGCCTGCTCCAGTTCGGCAAGCCGCTTTTGCAAATGCTCGTCCATGTGTGTCTCCTCTTTTTTGCGACGCGGCGGTCTGGAGTCCCTTTTGTCCCTATTTTCCTTTCGCCATGCTTTCGGCGTGCGCCTCGGCGTCCGCCAGCGACTCATAGCCAAGAGCCGCCACCATGGCCGAATACACCGCCTCGGCCATGTTCTCCCCGTTTTCCAGGTGCCGCTCCACGTCCCTGTGCAGCCTTTCCAGGGTGGTTTCGGAGTACGTCTCCAGTTCTCCGCGCAGGTATCGGGCGAACGAGGTGGAAAGGCTTTCTGCCTCGTCGTCCTCCACAGGGCGGCCGCGCCGCATGAACCATGGATACCGCGCTTCCAGTTCGCGCTGCCAGCGGACCTGCGTCCCCACGATGCGGTCCACCAGCGGGCTCTCCGTCAGCGGCGGTATCAGGTTGTCCATGCGGGCGTACTTCAGTTGCATGAGGTTTCTTCCCCTGCCGACGGCTGCCTTGAGGTCGGCCAGGTAACTTTCGAGGGTGTCGTCGGACCAGGGCGCGAACTGGGAGCCGCGCATGAGGCGGAATCGCTCCGGGTCCTGCTGGCAGGAGGCGGGCTGGTCCGTGGGCACGGCAAGGAACATTTCCAACTCCGTGTCCAGGATGTCCCGTATGAGTCGATGCCGGGTATCCATGGGGCTTCTCACGCGCTCCGTGCCTTTTTCCACCAGTCGTACGTCTCGGCCATGCCGTCGGCCAGGGGGGTGTATGTGAACCCCTGAGCCGCGGCGAACTTGTGGCCGGAGAAGATGGAATGGGTATCCAGGGGAAAGGGCAGGGGAATGCGGCGGCTTTCGATTTCCCGGGCCGGCATGCGCACCTTGTGCACGGGTTTTCGGGTCACTTCGCCGAAGACCTCGGCCATCCGTGCGTAGGAAACCAGTTCCGGAGCCGCCAGGTTGTAGGCCTGGTTGCCGGTGGCGGCCGAGGCGATGCACCTCAGCAGGGCCCGGGCCACGTCCACCACGTAGACGAAGGTGTGCAGGGCCAGGCCGTTTTCCGGGAGGATCACGTTCTCGCCGCGTTCTATCAGGTCGAAGAACCAGCTTTCCCTGGGCGCGTAGTTGTAGGGGCCGTACACGAAGGTGGGCCGGACCAGGGTGCAGGAAATCTTGTGGCGTGTGCACTGGGCCAATGCCGCGATCTCGGCCAGCCGCTTGTCATGGCCGTACGTCGCCGCCGGGCCGGCGCCGGGTCGCGGCGCGTTCACGGTTTCCGCGTCCTCTGAGACCGGCAGGCGTTCCGTGGGTTCGTACACGGCGCAGGAACTGACCAGCACGTAGCGGGCCACCTTCGCGCCCGACAGGCCCGAGAACAGGGTCTGCACCTCCTCGGGTTTGTACGCGCAGAAGTCCACCACCGCGTCCCAGTCCCGCCCCGCGGCGACCTCGGCCACGGACCCGGGATCGTTGCGGTCCGAACGGACTTCCTCGACCTTGTCGAAGCCCAGGGGTTGATTGCCCCGGTTGGCCACGGTGAGGTCGTGTCTGCCCTCCACCAGCGCCTCCTCCACGAAGACCCTGCCGATGAAATAGCTGCCCCCCATGACGAGCACGTTGCCCAAAAGAATCCTCCCTTGTACCCCGCGCGAGCATGGGCGCGGTTTCCCGGGCTTTCCTGTCCCCCCAGACAACACGGGGGCGCGCCGCCTTGCACGGGGCGCACCCCCGGTGCGTCCTGCCAGCCTGTCCAAAAACGCGATCCGCGGCGTTGCGCTTCGTTCCTCGTCGACGCGGCGTACGAAAGTACGCCTTGCTCCTCGCAACTCCCGCGCCTTGCGTCTCATCGTTTTCGAACAGGCTGGATGCTTGGGCCGTCCAAAAACGCGATCCGCGGCGTTGCGCTTCGTT
>JBKHBM010000086.1:0-19327 GCA_046542385.1 Desulfatibacillaceae bacterium
ACCCAACAAACAAACCGGGCGAAGCGAGACCCCATTCCGTCGCCCCGGCGAAGGCTATGGCCCAGGTGCACACGACAACCGTCGCCCGGAGGAGGCCGGGGCCCAGGTGCACGCACCACCTCCTCACCTCAACGACTCGTCACCTCACCACCTCGTCATTCCTACGAAAGCGGGAACCCAGTATCGTAGGTTGGGTCAAGCCCTCGCGATAGCGAGGGCGGACCCAACAAACAAACTTTGCGCATCCCTGACCCAACCTGCCTCCCGGCTTCGACAACGCCCTGGAACACCAGGCGCTTTGGATTCAATATGGTCCATACACCCGGACCCCGGCCTGCGCCGGGGTGACGAGCGGTTGGGGCGTTCCGAAAACAACCGGCTGTCCCGTTTCCCGCCGCCTGTCCCGTTTCCCGTCGCCTTCGAAATCAGAGGGTCCACATCGACAAACAACATACAAGGTTGGCGCATTCAGTGTACGTCGCACCGACGAGGAGCGCGCCGCGTACTGCGCAGATCGCGTTTTTCAACAGGCTGTCAACCCATGGAAAGACCCCATTATACAGGCTTCTCGTACACTTTTAAACGGATTTCCAAGGCATCCGGCGGATGGAAGGCGTTTTCGGCCCACGGCGCGGCCTCCCGGTAGTATTCGCCTGGGTAACACACTCGGTTGTGCACGGTTTGACAGCCCCGGCAAACAGGGGTATAGTCCGTGCCCTGGCATTATACAGGGATTCTTACATGCTCCGGGCCCGGCATCCCCCTTTTCTCCCGGGTAACCGCTCCGATCATCGATAATGCGATCACAAGGGGGCAAGGTGGGCGACTCCAACATATTCGACAAGAGAATCCTGTTCATCACCGGCAAGGGAGGCGTCGGCAAGACCACCGTCGCTGCCGCGATCGCCTATGCCGCCCGGGACCGGGGCAAACGCGTGTGCCTGGTGGAAGTCGGTGCCTCCCCAAATCTCCGTTACATATTTGAACAGGACATCCCCGAGTACGAGGAGACCCGGGTCGACAGGGACATCACCGCATTCACCCTCGAGCCCTACAAGGCTCTCGAGGAATACGTGGGACTTCAGCTCCGGGTGGAAGCCGCGGCCCGGATGATACTCAACAACCGCATCATCCACTATTTCATGCAGGCCGCTCCGGGATGGCGGGAGCTCGTCATGCTCGGCAAGATATGGCACATCCACCAGCTCACGGAAGGCAGGAAGAAGCGCCTTCGGTTCGACACCATTGTGGTGGACGCGCCGGCCACAGGCCATGGGCTCAGCTTTCTGCGCGCTCCGTCCATCTTCATGAACATCATCAAGTTCGGCCCCATGCACAGCCAGACCTTCGACGTCAATTCCATGCTGACGGACAAGCAGCGCACCGCCGTCTGCGTGGTGGCCACTCCAGAGGAGATGCCGGTGAACGAAGCCGTGCGGATTCTGGAGACTACCAGCGGGCCCCTCAACATGAACAACGCCGTAACCTTCGCCAACAGTGTTTACTCTCCCCTGTTCTCCCGGGAGGGCGCGGCCGGATACAATGCCTTCAAACAGGACGCCGAGGCCCTCGAAAAGTTCAAACGCATGTTTCCGGACAAGGGAGAGGCCGTGCTCAACGCGGCCGTTGAACGCGAAAAGCGCGCCGACCAGAGCGTCGAGTACCTCGACCTCATGGAAAAGCAGATCGGGCCACCCATTATCAAAATCCCCCATCTATACCCCGGCCGGGTGGACCTGGACGGAGTGAAGACCATCGCGAAACTCATCGACGATTCGCTGAAGGGAGCAACATGATGGGACTGGACCGGTTACTGGCCGAAAAACGCATTCTGATCTGCGGAGGCTCCGGCGGCGTCGGAAAGACCACCATAAGCGCGGCGCTGGCCCTGAAGGCGGCAATGGCGGGGCGCAAGGTGCTCGTATGCACGATAGATCCCGCGCAAAGGCTGGCGGATTCCCTGGGTCTGGAGAATCTGGGCAACGCGGAGACCGACATTACCGAAGAGGTGGTCAAGGCCACCGGCAATGTCCTTCCGGGCCAGCTTTGGGCCATGATGCTGGACTCCAAGCGGACCTTCGACGCCCTGATCGAACGTATCGCTCCCAACTCCGAAGTGGCGGGGCGGGTACTCGGCAACCAGTTCTACCAGAACGTGACCACGGCGCTGGCCGGGAGCCAGGAGTTCTCCGCCATGGAAAAGCTGTACGAACTGGATTCACGGGGCGACTACGACCTTATTGTCCTGGACACCCCGCCCACCCGCCATGCCCTGGATTTCATCGACGCCCCGGGCAAGTTGACCGCCTTCCTGGACGCCCGGGTCATTCAGTGGTTCGTCAAGCCGTACCTTGCCGCGGAGAAGGTGGGCTTCAAGTTCTTCAACCGAAGCGCCAAGGTGCTTTTCCGCATCCTGGAAAAAGGCACCGGTTATCAGACACTGGCCGACATCGCGGATTTCTTTTTGGTGTTCGAAGGAATGTACGACGGGTTCAAGATGCGGGCTGAAAAGGTCAGGTCCCTCATCAGCAGCCATGATTCGGCATTCGTGCTGGTGACATCTCCGCAGTTTCCGTCCCTCACCGAGGCGAAAAATTTCCTGGCCCGCATGAAGTCGGAAGACCTGGCCCTGGGCGAAATCATTTTCAACCGGGTGTACATGACGCCGGGCGGGCTGCCCGGGGACCGCCTTCGCTCCATCAAGGAGGAGGCCATGTCGGAATTTCCCGGCTACTCCGACGTGGTGGAGACCCTGTGCGACAACCTGCGCCTGTTCATCATCCTGTCAGAAGCCGACCAGCGGGCCGTGGATCGGTTTCTGGAGGCCAATGCCCTGGGGGGCAGGGGCGTGCGCGTGCCCTACCTGCCCCGGGACGTGCATGACATTTCCGGCCTGGCCGTGGTGGCCGGACACATAGAGGGCTGAGTGTCAGGGAGTCGCGGGTATAGCCCGGAGGCAAGGGACGACGGCGCCGCCTTCAGGGCGTGCATCGCTCCACTTGCACTTCTCACCAGCATTTTCTACCTCAATTTCACGGGTCGCATCGTGCTTGCTCCCCTGCTCGGTGCGGTGGAACGCGACCTGCACATCTCCCATTCGGAAGCCGGATCCTTTTTCTTCTTCCTTTCGGCCGGCTATTTCCTGTCACTGGTGCTTTCCGGCCTGGTGTCCAAACGGCTTGCTCATCGTGGAACCGTGATCCTTTCCGCTTCTCTGGTCGGCGCGGCCCTTCTCGGGGTGGCCCTGTCCCGGGACATCGGGGAGATGCGTGGCGCCATGTTTCTTCTGGGAGCGGCGGCCGGGTTGTACCTTCCGTCGGGCATCTCCACGGTGACGGGCCTTGTGAGGAGACGGGACTGGGGCAAGGCCCTGGGAATTCATGAACTGGCGCCCAACCTGGCGTTTTTGTCCGCACCGCTCATCGCCCAGGCCATCCTTTCCACCTGTTCCTGGCGGGTGGCGCCGGCCTTGCTGGGTGGTCTGTCCCTCGTGCTGGCGGTGGCGTTCAAACGGTTTGGAAAAGGCGGCCGCAGTGCGGGAACCGCTCCCGGGAAGGACGCCGTGCTTGCACTGGTCAAAACGCCCAGGTTCTGGCTCATGGCCGGTGTTTTCTCCGTGGGCATCACGGGGACCCTGGGCGTGTACACCATGCTGCCCCTGTACCTGTCCACGGAAGCGGGACTTACCGAGGCCGGGGCCAATACCCTGGTGGGATTGTCCCGTTCCCTGTCGCTGGGCATGGCGCTGGTCGCCGGCTATGGCGCGGACCGGTTGGGCGCCCGGCGCACCATGGGCGTGGTATTCGCCGTAAACGGAGCGGCCACCATCCTGCTGGGCGTGGCAAGTGGCGTCCTGCTCAAGGTGATGGTGTTCCTGCAGCCCGCCGTGGCCGTCTGTTTCTTCCCGGCCGGATTCGTGGCCCTGTCCCGGGTGGGCCCGCCCGAGGCGCGAAACGTCGCGGTCTCGCTCACCGTTCCCCTGGGATTCCTGATCGGCGGCGGGGCTGTCCCATACGCCATCGGCGCCATGGGTGACCTCCACACCTTTGCCGCGGGCATGGTCGGCGCCGGGTTCCTCATCCTGTCCGGCTCCATTCTGGCCTGGTTCGTGGCGGATTCCGAATAGCTGCCACTAGGCCGTTGGTATGAGAAAACTCTTGTCCTCCATGCCGCTCCTGCTGTATTCTGTCCTCTACCAGTCCACATATCCGGGCGCCGCGCCAAAACCGCGCGCCCGGTCGCCATATTGCGTGATCGCGACTTCCTTGCCGCAAGGACAAGGAGCCTTTGCACGCGGACGAGCCGATCATGTAATCAGTTGATTTCTTGCGGTATCCGTAAGCACCCAGTGGATTTTGCGCGGGAGGGCGACCTTTTTTGGGACTCAACAGGATCCTCATACCGTCACTGTTGCTTGTGGCCCTGGTGTCCCTGGTCTACTGCCAGGTGCCTGGACACGGGTTTCTCAATTACCAGGATCCGATACAGGTTACGGACAACCCGATGGTAAACCAGGGGTTCACCCGTTCCGGCCTGGCCCTCGCCTTCACCAAAACCGGGCACTTTGGCTGGCACCCGGCCACCCGGGTTTCCCACATGCTGGATTACGAACTGTGGGGCGACAATCCGGCAGGCCACCACTTGACCAGCATCCTGCTTCACGCGGCCACCACAGTCGTCCTCTTCCTCGTCCTCTTTTGGGGAACCGGCGCGATGTACCCCAGTCTGTTCGTCGCCGCCATGCACGCGGTGCACCCCTATCGTGTGGAGTCCGTGGCCTGGGTGGCGCAACGCACTGTCGTCCTTTCCTCGTTTTTTGTCATGTGCGCGGCGTTGGCCTATCTCTGGTACGCTCGAAAACCGCGTCCGTCCCGCTACCTGGCCGTGCTGTCTCTTTTCGGCGCGGCGCTGTTCGCAAGACCCCTGGCGGCCGCCCTGCCGCTCGGCCTCCTGGTGCTGGACTACTGGCCCCTTGGCCGCATGCGAACCCCGGACGGGACAGTGGACAAACGGCGGGCCCGGTGGCTCTTTTTGGAGAAGATACCCTTTCTCGTCCTTTCCCTCGGCGTGTCCCTGGCGACAATGGCGGTGCGGCCCGAATTCTCCGACATCCACGGCGGGGATCCCGGCGTGTGGGGACGTCTCGCCCAAACTCTGGCGGCTTACGTCAACTACATCTGGAAAACCATATGGCCCGCCGGCATGGCCTTGCCGGCTCCGCCCGCTGACACGCCTCCTCTGGTGGCATTCGCCGCAGGCCTGTTCCTCGCGGTGGTCACCTGGATCGTGGTGGGAAGACGGCGCACACAGCCCTGGCTCACGGCGGGATGGCTGGCCTACCTGGTTTCCTTCCTGTCCGTGGTAGGAGTCCTGGCCCCGGGCGCCCAGTCATCCGCCACGGCGCGCTACATGTACCTGCCCTCCGTGGGGTTGTGGGTCATGGCCGCATGGGGCATTCCCGGATTTCTCACGAGGTTCCGTGTACGATGGGCCGCCCCGGTCCTGGGGGCCCTGGCGGTCTGCCTGTACGCGGCGTCCGGTTACCAGCAGGCGGGATACTGGAGGGACAGCGAGACCCTGTTCACCCGTTCCGTAGCCAACGACCCCGACAATTACCTTGCCCATTACCACCTGGGCCTTGTCCGGTACGATCAGGGCAGGATCGACGACGCCATCGCCCGATTCGAGAAAGGAGTGGCCGTGGAACCGGGCTTTCTGCGCCTGCACGGCAGCCTGGGAAGCGCCTACGTGGACGAGGGTTACCTGGAAAGGGGGATTGTGCACCTGCGCACCGCGGCCAGGATGACGGGCAGCCCGCCGGCCGCGAGGTCACGGGTGTTCACGAACCTAGGCGCCGCACTGGTCCGGGTGGGCAAGTACGGAGAGGCGGCCCACTGGCTGCGGCAGGCCCTCTCGGTCTACCCCGGGAACCCGGACGCCCTGTTGGAACTTGCCAACGCGTTGTCCGGCATGGGGCGGCATGAAAACAGCATCCGTTATTACGTGGAGGCGCTTCGCCACGGCAAGGATCTGGCCTCCGTCCACAACAACCTCGGCCATGCCCTGTTGCGCACGGGCAGGGAGAGGGAGGCGCGGCTTCACTTCGAAAAGGCGCTGGAGATTTCTCCGGGCTACGCCATGGCGAGAAAAAACCTGGAATCGACGAGGCGCGAGCAGGGCGGGGAGGACCATGCACCGGGGAATACCTTCCCGGAAAGACATCCCGGCGGCGGCGGACCGGAATCCTGGTTTGCCCTGGGCAATCGGCGTCAGTCCGGAGGGGACCTGAAATCCGCGGCCCGGGCCTATGAGCAGGTGCTGGAACGGGAACCCGGGCACCTGGGCGCCACCAACAACCTTGCCACCGTGTACAAGAGGATGGGGGACATGGATCGCGCCGAAAGCCTGTACATGCGGGCCGTGGAGCTTGCGCCCGACCACCCGGCGCCCTATTACAACATGTCCTGCCTGTGGGCGCTGCGGGGCGACCCGGAGACATGCGCCCGATGGCTGGAACGGGCCGTGGAACGGGGCTTCGACGACAGGGAACATGCCACCTCCGATCCGGACCTTTCCGGCGTGCTGTACGCCCCCGCGGTTCAGGCGGTGCTAAAACGATTGGGAGAGCAACGGGCTGCGGCATGAAAACCGCCTCACCCTATTCCTCATAGCCGCGAACCAGCACCTCCCGGGCTTTCACCCCGTCCGACGGTCCCACCACGCCCTCTCGCTCCATCATCTCGATCATCCGCGCCGCGCGGTTGTACCCGACCCTGAGACGGCGCTGCAGCATGGAAATGGAGGCCTGGCCCGTTTCCGTGACCACTGCGACGGCCTGGTCATAAAGCTCGTCCGCTTCCTCCTCCTCGACGCTGGAGGCGTCCCCGTCCGTCTGTCCCGGGCCTTCCGTAACCAGTTCGTTGTACTCGGGCTCGGCCTGGGACCGGACAAAGGTGAGCACCCTGGCCAGTTCCTCCTCCGAGATGTACGCGCCGTGCAGCCGCTGCAGTTTGCCCACGCCCGGGGGCATGAACAGCATGTCGCCCATTCCCAAAAGGTGCTCCGCGCCGTTTGAGTCCAGAATGGTCCGTGAGTCGATGCGCGACGACACCTGGAAGGCGATCCGGGTGGGGAAGTTGGCCTTGATGATGCCGGTGAGCACGTCCACGCTTGGGCGCTGAGTGGCCAGGATGAGGTGGATGCCGGCCGCCCTCGCCATCTGGGCAAGTCGGGTCAGGCTGGTTTCCACCTCCTTGGACGCCACCATCATGAGGTCGGCCAGTTCATCGATGACGATGACGATGTACGGGAACAGCGGCAGCAGGCCGCCGCCATTTTTCGCCGAGGTCTTGTTGTGGGCCCGGGCCTTGTCGTTGTACTGGGTGATGTTGCGCGCACCCACGTGCGCCATGGCTTCGTACCGGGCCTCCATCTCCCCCACGGCCCAGAACAGGGCGTTGTTGGCCTTTTTAACGTCCGTGACAACCGGGGCGATCAGGTGGGGGATGTCGTTGTAGTGGGTGAGTTCGATCCTTTTGGGATCGATCATCACGAACTTCACCTCCCACGGCGCGGCCTTGTACAGGATGCTCGTGATCATGCAGTTCAGGCCCACGCTCTTGCCCGCGCCGGTGGCTCCGGCGATGAGCAGGTGGGGCATGCGGGCCAGGTTGGCCACGGTGGGGGTGCCCACGATGTCCTTGCCAAGGCACATGGTAAGGCGGCTTCTGGATTTGGCGAAAGCCGGGGAGGTGGCCATCTCCTTGAAGCAGACCAGTTCCCGGTCCTTGTTGGGCACCTCGATGCCCACGGCGCCCTTGCCCGGGATGGGCGCGACGATGCGCACACTCATGGCCCGGAGGGCCATGGACAGGTCATCGGCGAGGTTGACTATGCGGTTGATCTTTATACCAGGGGCCGGCTCGTACTCGAAGGTGGTGATGACCGGGCCGGGATTCACGGCGACCACCCTGCCCTGGATCTTGAAGTCCCGAAGTTTTTCCTCGATGGTCCGGGCCTGCTCCCAGAGCTTGTCCTCGTCCATGCCCGCGGGCCGGGCCGGTACATCGTCCAGCAGCCTTGCCGTGGGCAGCATGTAGGTGGAGTCGCCCGGGTCCGGCACCGTGGTGGCTTTGGGCCCGCCCTTTTCGGACACGGCGCCCGGCGTGGCCTTCTCCACCCGGGCGGCGGGGCCGTTGTTTTCCGTCACGTCCCTGCCACGCCTGTCCGGCTGGGCCACCTCGACGGGCGCGCCTCCCTCGCCCGGCGCGACCGGCGTTTCCACGGGGGCTTCCTTCACCGTTTCTGGCCGCGGTTCCGATGGGGAGGCGGTTGGTGACGTCTGGGCGAGGCCGGCTTCAGGCGCCTTTTCCGGGCCGGTGGCCTCGGCGGCGGGCTCCTGTTCATCCTCCTCTTCTTCCACCGGGTCATCCAGCCAGGAGCCCAGGGAAAGCGAGCCGTCCACGTCCCCGGGGGACACGGCCGGCCCGGGGGAGTGCGGTTCGGGTTCTTCCGGCGGTCCGGCCTCCTTTTCTTCCTGTTCCCGGGACGGAGGGGACGCCGCGGCCTTGCCCGTACTTGCCGGCTTGCCTGCCGGTCTCGCCGGTGGTTCCGTGCGCGCGGGGGCGCTGACCTCGGGCTCCTTCGCGATCCATGAGCCCAGGCTCAGGGAACCGTCCAATTCATTGGGGTCGGCGGCCGGTTTTCCGGATGTTTTGTCTTTGCGTTTTTCGGGCTTGCGGGTCTCTATCGCGTCGTCCACGTCACCCAGCACGAATTCCGCGGCCACGGGTTCGGCTTCCCATTCCGCTCCCCCGGCGGTGACCGTAGCCGGCGAGGACAGAAGACGCACTTTTCGGTTTTGGGAAACATTCTCCCCCCGCCACCATGGCCCCAGACTCCTTTCCACCGCCCAGGCCCAGCCCCGCCACACGGCTGCCACCCTGGCCGCCATGCCCGGCGGGCCACCCTTGCCCGGCGCGCCGCTTTCCGGCGGCGCGTGGATGACAGGGCCGTCATCCATCTCCGGGGACCCGATCCCGTCTCCCGTGCGACGGTTCCGCTTCGCCTTGCCCAGCGTGGCGTGCCAGATCCCCTCCCCGGCCCGCAGGGCCATCCTGCCGAAGGTGGCCGCCGGTTTGCCGAATACGAGTGGCAGGGTGGCGGCCATGGCAACAAACAGCATCAGGCCCGCGGGTATGGGACCGATCACCCGGGTCAGCAGGGCCTTGACCATGTGTCCCAGGAGGCCGCCAGAGGCGCCGGCCACCCCCCGGGAAGCGAGCCATGTGTCGAACATGGCGAAAAACGCGCCCGTGGCCACCACCAGCCCCAGGCCGGCCCCGACCACGTGGACCAGAAAGACCGGCGGACTTTGCCGGAACACGTGGACCATGGCCAGGGCGAACAACAGAGGCCACCACCACGCCCCCACGCCAAAGGCGGACAACAACCCTTCCGCGAGCAGCGCGCCCACCGCCCCGCAGGCATTGGTCGCCACCTCGGCCGCCGCCGAGTTGTTCAACAAAGAGTCCGCCGGTTCATACGACAAGAGGCTCACCGCGCAGAACACGGCGAGAAAGCACAATAAAATGGTCAGAATCTCACGCGGCCTGTCTGGCATGGGTTCTCCGGCTTCACCAACGGGTTACGAGGTAATCAGGTACTTGTGGATTTTACCGGATTTCGCTTACAATTGCCACCGTTTGCAAACAAGGCTGACATCCCCCCTCATAAAAGGCAAGGAGGCAGACATGGCACAGGCGCGGGCAAACGGGATCGACATCGAGTACGAAGCCATCGGCGAGCCGGAAGGGCCGCCCATTCTGCTTGTCATGGGACTGGGCGGCCAGCTCATACGCTGGCAGGACGACTTCTGTAAAATGATCGCGGACCGGGGCCGGTGGGTCATCCGTTTCGACAACCGGGACGTGGGCCTGTCCTCCCACCTGGACCACCTGGGAACGCCGGACATCGGCAAGGTCGCCGCCGGCGAACAGAAGCCGGCCTACACCCTGGAAGACATGGCGGCGGACACCGCGGGACTTCTGGACGCGCTGGAAATCGAGAAGGCCCACGTGTGCGGGTTGTCCATGGGCGGAATGATCGCGCAGATCATGGGATATGCCTTCCCGGAGAAGATCGCCACCCTCTGCATCTTCGAATCCACACCCGGCAGTCCCAACCTGCCTCCTCCGGACCAGCAGGCCATGGAGGCCCTCTTGACGGTACCGCCGGACGACCTGGAGGGCTACGCCGGGCACATGGCCCGGGTCATGCGCGTGTTTGCCGGGGGCAGCGGCAGCTTTGACGAGGAAATGGAGTACGAAAACGGCAAACAGTCCTATCTGCGGTCTTACCATCCCCAGGGGGTCGCCAGGCAGATGGCCGCCGTGGCCGGAGCCGGTGACCGCATGCCCGGAATCAGGAAAATCACCGCTCCCACCCTGGTCCTGCACGGCGCCCTGGATCCGCTCATTCCGCCGGAACACGGCAGGGCCATGGCCATGGCCATCCCGGAGGCGGAATTCGCGACCATCGGGGACATGGGCCACGGCCTGGCCTACCCGGCCCTGTGGTCTGAAATCGTGGAGCACCTGGTCGCACTCGCCGCGAGGTGATACCGCCGCACGCCCGGGAACACCGGCGAAGACGTTACTCTGAAATGGGCGCCGGGGATCCCGTGTTGACACGCGCTCTCGCCGAAAGCATATTGGCGGAATCCGACGCGCCGGGGCTCCGGTTGGCCTCCTTTTCAAACCACCTTCGAGGAACGCATGATTTTCCGATACGCCGAATTCAGACGCTTCATCCACCACATCAAGGGCCTTGCCCGGGTCCTGCCCCTTTGCGAGTGGGACGGAGACAATGCCTTCATTCTCCGCCACGACGTGGATTTCGACGTGGACTCCGCTCACCGCCTGGCGCATATCGAGGACGAATGCGGCGTCAGATCCACGTTCTTCATTCAAACCACCGCCCACACGTACAACCCCTTCTCTCCGGTCCATCGCCCGAAAATACGCGAGATGGCCGCCATGGGCTTTGAAATCGGCATACACTTCGACCCCGCCGTGTATGGGGATGTGGAACAGTCGCAACTTGCCCGATACCTGGACCGGGAAGCTTCGCTTCTCGCCACGGTAACCGGAGTTCCCGTGAAATCGGTGAGCCTGCACAATCCCTCTGTCAACGGGTGGTTTCCCCTGTTCGAGGGCTACCACAATGCTTACAGCAAAGGCATTTTCTCCGATGCGTGTTACATCTCGGACTCCTGCATGCAATTCCGGGGCAAGGACCCCTATGCCTTTGTGGAAAACGTCAGGCGCCATCCCGTTCAGATACTGCTTCACCCGTTCCATTTTTCGGAGGACGGCTCGGAATATCCGGACCTGTTTTATGAATACATAAGGGGACACGCCTGCGCGGTGGACAGTCTTTTCCGGATAAACAAAACGTACAATCGACAACTGTCTTCCACCGACCTGTTTTCCTATTTCAACGAAAAGGCCAAACGAACGTGAACATCTACGTCCTCAACACCGTGGAAATCGGCGTCGATTCCCTGAACATATTGAGAAAGCATCTGGATATCCGGGGTGTCATAGGGCTGTCTGAGAGGAGGGCCACCGACGCCATCTCGGGATACCGCTACATGAAGCCCTACTGTGAGGAGCACGGACTGGCGTTTGTCGAGGCGAGAACCTACTCTCTTTCCGATCCGGAAGACAGGAGCAGGCTTTCGGGCCTGGACATCGACCTGTTGATCGTCGGCGGTTGGCAGCGCCTGATTCCCCAATGGTTGATCCGCCACTGCCGCCACGGGGTTATCGGCGCCCACGGAAGCGCCAGCGGAATCACCGGAGGGCGGGGCCGATCTCCCCAGAACTGGGCCTTGATTCTCGGCAAGTCCGAATTTTACGTTTCCATATTCAAAATAGACGAAGGCATCGATTCGGGTGCGGTCATCGACACCCGCCGTTTTGAACTGACACGATTTGACGACATCAGGACGTCCTATTACAAGATGAGCTGGCTTACGTCGCACATGATCGTCGACAACGTCAAAAATGGAAAGGCATTTTCCTCCGGCCTGCCCGCGCAGCACGGGGAGACCCGCTACCTTCCGCAACGGCGGCCCGAGGACGGGGAGGTGGACTGGTCCAGGACCTCGCGGCAGGTCCACGATTTCGTCCGGGCTCTCACCCGTCCGTATCCCGGGGCGTTTTCCAGGCTGGGCGACGAAACCATCCGGATATGGAGGGGGCGGCCCTTTGACGTGGCCACGAACGATACCGGTTTCGATTTTGGCCGGATCGTCCGCCTCCATGCCAATGGGGATTTTTTGGTGCGAACCCGAAATTCCTTCTACCTGGTCGAGGATTACTCCCGGGACACCCCCGACAACGGCTCTCCTTTGCGGGAAGGCGACGTTCTTTCCTCGTGCGACTTCACCGGGCAAATGCGAGAAATCGTCCGCCGCCATCACGCCCGATTTCCCGGCCTGCCCCTGGCCCGGGACATTCTGGCGGCCGCGGGCCTGCCCGAGTGATCCACCGGATCGAACCGGCAAGCCCGGGTCTCCGTTTTCACCGCCCTCGCGCCTGTCCAATTCCCGGATAGTCCGGATCAGAACTTGGTGGGCCAGTTGGCCAACCGATGTTCCGACATGCCTCTGGTCCGGGACTCGCGGCAAATGTCCAGGGCGTCCATGATGTACTCGCGGGTTTTCGCCGGCTCGATCACGTCGTGCAGGTAGTGCAGGCCCGCCGCGCCGTAAGGCGAGGAATCGCGCACCATTCCGTCGATGAATTCCCGGCGCTGCTCCTCGTCGGCATCCTTTCCCCCGAAGACGACCCTGGCGGCGATGGCGGGGTCCACGAAGCTGATCTCCGCGGTGGGCCAGGCAACGATGAAGTCCGCGCCGCAGCCCGATCCGCACATGTTCCAGAAGGCCATGCCGTAGGTCTTGCGGCAGATGATGGAAATCCTGGGCACGGTGAGAAGGCCCAGCGCGTTCATGTAGTTCATCACCCGGGCCGCGACCCGGTTTCGTTCGGCGGTCCTGCCCACAAGAAACCCGGGGATGTCGTGCATGAACACAAGCGGTATGTTGAAGGTGTCGCAAAGGCAAAGAAAGCTCATGACCTTGTCGATGCCGTCGGTGTCCATGGCGCCGCCGTTGAACAGGGGCTGGTTGGCCACGAACCCCACGGTGTGGCCGTCCACGCGGGAGAGCGCCGTGATCACGGACTTGCCGAACAGGGGCTTTATGGGAAACAGGGAATCCGTGTCCGCGATGCGCCGCAATATCCTGTGCATGTCGTAGGTGCGGTTTCGCTGCCCGGGCAACAGGTCCAGGATGTCCTCCATGCCCTCCCCGCTGTTCTCGGGCACATCGGCGCGCGGCGGCAATTCGTCACGGTGCGACGGGAGGTAGGACAAAAATTGCCGGATGACGCCCAGGCACTCTTCCTCGGTATCCGCCACCCTGTCGGACATGCCCGTGATCTCCGCGTGTACCTGCCAGCCGCCCAGCTCCTCGTCGGTCACCTCCTCGCCCAGGGCGATGCCCACCACGCGGGGGCCGGAGACTCCCATGGCCGTGCCCTTGACCTGGACCACGAAGTCGGACAAACACGCCATCCAGGTCGGCATGCCGTAGCATTCCCCCAGGATGGCCGTGACCATCGGCGTCTGGCGCACCCGGCTCATGATCTGCAGGTAGCTGTCCAACCCTCCGCCGCCGAACGAGGCAAGACCCGTGGAGCCCATGATGTCCGGCATGCGCGCGCCACCGGCCTCGCCCAGGTAGATCAGGGGCAGGCCCCTGCGAGCCGCCTGGATCTTGAGTTCGCCCTCCTTCTTCCCGGCGACGCGGCTGGACGTGGCGGCGAGCACGGTGAAGTCGTTGGCGGAAACGGCCACGCGGCGTCCGTCGATACGGCCGTATCCCGCGATCTTGCTGTCCGCCGGGCTCTTTTCCTCCATGCCGGGAACGTCCGAGTGATCCAGGAGGCCGACCTCCAGGAAAGTGCCGGGGTCCAGCAGCAGGTCCAGGCGCTCCCGGGCGGTCAGACGGCCCCGGGCATGCTGGCGTTCCACCTTTTCCGGCCCGCCCATGGACAGATTTTTTTCCTTGCGGCAGCGCAGTTCATCGAGCTTTTCCTGATGGGACATGGGGTCTCCTTTGTTGGCGCGAGGTGAGGCGGCGGCAGGGGAGTCCGGGACTTGCCCCAGCCGAAAATGGAGCGAACACTCGGTATGCTTAACGCAAGTCCAGCCCCCGGTCAACAGGCAGACGAAGAAAGGAGGCTGGCGATACGCATTACTGCGCGAGGCTATGATTGTCGGAGCGTCGCCACATGCGTTGAAAATCAAAAATATTCATATGTGAACAAGAAAATTCCGATAAGAACGGACTTGAATTTCATCTGCGTATCCCCCAGAGTATTTGTGAAGGTGTATAATGGTATACATATATGCAGTGTAATTATTTTCAATTTCCGTATATGTTATCAGTACGTTGAAAACGTCGGACTTTACAGCGCAACGCAACGGAACGCGTTTTTCAACAGACTGTTATGCGGCTCAGTCAGAACAAAAGGAGGTAAACATGTTTTTTGTAAACCGTATTCTGCTCATTGGCCTGTGCATCATGCTGCTTCCGGCCCTCGCCAACGCCGCGGACTATCGGGACTGGAAGCCCCTGGTCCCCGAAAACATTGACGGTCTGGAGAAATCAGGCAGCCTGGACGGCGCGAACATGGATTCCGGAGGACAATCCTGGTCGACACTCCGGCAAAGGTACTCCGGCGACGGGGAGAGGGAGATCGTACTCACCATCATCAACGGCACCAATGCGCCCCGGGTTCGCGAGTTCCAGGCCATGCCCGACTTCCAGGTGGAGACGGAACAAAGGGTGGCCCGGTCGCTCGAGGTTGCGGGGTACGACGCGTTTGTCGAAATCGACAAAAGGGACGGCGAGGGCACCCTGGTGCTCGGCGTCAACCCGGACACTCTTGTTGTGGTGGAGGCGGAACCGGTGGCCGACCGTGACCGGATGACCTCCATTGCCGGCGACGTTCCCCTGGACACGATCGCCTCGCAGGTGAAATAGGTCCTGCGGGCCGTCTACCCGGAAATCGTGCAGGGCGTGTCACGGAGCCGGCAGGTTCGACCCCGTGAACAGGGTTCGCCTCGTTCAACGTGGACATGACCAAGGCGAACCCGGGTTGAGCCAAAACGGCAAGGATGTCTTCGCGGTATTTGCCCAAGACGCCTGCGGACGTTGTGAGCTCCAATCCCTTTGTCGGACAAACCGCCATAAAATCGGAATCCTCCGGACGCGCATGCCTCGAAGGACCGCGGCTGCGGGCTGCCGGCAGCTGGAGCAGGAAACAGCGGATTTCAAACAGGAGTTTCAGATTTGCGGAACAATAACACCAATAAAATGGAAAAGCCTGTGGCTGTTTTTGTCCGAGCCCGGTGTAGAGTCCACCGACAACCGGGCATAGCGGGCCTTGCATTTTCCGGTCATGCTTTGAAAGCGCAGCCTGGGGACCCAAAGCGAAAAGGGGGACTGCTGGGTCGTGCGCATATTCTCCCTGAGGCACACCTGCCGCCTGCGCGGCATACCCGCATCCCCGCCTATCCGCTTCTCGTGCAAGGCATCTCGGATCATCTCAAAGCCCAACCCACCGACGTTGTGTGGGTGGCGGATTTGGGGTAGATACCCCCTGAAGGCTTACGGAAATTCACCGCCAAATCGCTTGGTCCGGCGATGGTGACGCTCCATCATGCCACCACGGGGAATTTCAGCCGCAAGAAAATTCAGTGTGACCTGTTCAATTAAGCTCTTGGCCCCGCATTCGCGGGGCCTTTTTTTCGTTTGCATTTTTGCAAATCAGCTTGACCAATAGGCTGAGCAATTGTTTTTGCAAACGATTATCAATCAGGAAACCAAACTGGGACATATGTATGAATTTTGCCGCTTTGCTTGACCAATAGGCTGACCAATACATCGACCATGAACACGCGGAAACCCCAATAAATACGTGGGCCAGCAAAAAAATTCAGGCGGCCACCCCTAAGGGATAACCGCCTGAATTTAATTGGCTTATTTGGTCGGGACGAATGGATTTGAACCATCGACCCCTTGAACCCCATTCAAGTGCGCTACCAGGCTGCGCTACGTCCCGACGCAATGGGGGTTTATAAACCCTTGTTTTCACCATGTCAAGGGATTGCCGCCGTTTTTGTTGCCGTCTTGTCGTGCGCTTTGAGTTGCCGTCCAAAGGAATCAGGCATTTTCCGCACCGGCTAAAACGGCTTGCCCCCAGCGGGCAAATCTGGTAATAAATGCAGCAGGTTGAATTTTATGTGCCGGCGATGCCCCGGCGGAAGCGGAGTGATCGAGCATGAAGCAGTACGTGGTGGACCAGCTGCGTCCCGAGGATTACGACAACCTCAAGGAGCATCTGGACAAAAAATATGGCGAGTCCCGGGTGGGGGGCCTTTACTGGATACCGTTGGACATGGAGTTTCTGGGCGACGTGCAGGCGGCCCACACCGACTGCCAGCCCTTTTATTTCGCCATCGAACTCGAGACGACGAGGTTGTCCTGCGAATTGCTCATTCGCACTCTGGAGAGAATGCGTTGCGACTGCATTCGGTATGCGGACCAGCGCCAGACCATGGGCATCATAACCTTCGTGGACCAAATGTGCGACGAACTGGGCGTGGAGGCCTGACAGGGGTCCGGAGCCCCGCATCCGTCGGGAAAACCGTCCCGGGCAGCCGCGCGCGGCGCCCGTCAAGAGGTGTACAATGGGTCTTGTAAGAAGCGTGTTGACCATTTCCGCGTCCGTACCCGCCACCATTGCCTTCGGAGGAGGTGGGGTAGTCGCCTCCTACTTCACGAAAAGCGGCCTTCTGCCCAACTGGAACCAGTTGGCGTGGGCCGAGACCCTGGTCCAGGCCGCGGGCCTGGAACTGGTCACGTCGGGTATGGAAAACGCGGATCCGTCCAAAAACTACATCATCGTGACCAACCATTCCAGCCTTCTGGACATCCCGGTCGTGTACAAGGCCCTGCCTTTGGACATACGCTGGCTGGCCAAGAAGGAACTGTTCCGCATCCCGGTCTTCGGCATAGCCATGCGCCGTGCCGGGCACATCAGCATAGACCGTGGCAACCGGGCCGCCGCCATGGAGACCCTGGGCAAGATGGCCAGGGACGTGAAATCCGGTGTTTCCGTGGTCATCTTTCCCGAGGGTACACGCAGCCTGGATGGCGAGATCAAGGAGTTCAAGCCCGGGGCCTTCATGCTGGCCATGGAGTCCGGAGTACCCATCCTGCCTGTCGTCATCACCGGAACATACGAGGCGATGCCCAAGGGGAGCCTGAACATTGAGGCGGGAAAGGTGGGCGTGCGCGCGTTACCGGCCGTGGATGTCACCGGACTAGACCCGAAACAGGACAAGAAGGACCTGATGGACCGGGTTCGGAACATGATGATCGAGGCCCTTGAGGAAGAACGCGGGAAGATAAAGTGAATGCTCCTGAAACCGCTTTGGAGCGTGGCCCGTTGCGCATAATCCCCCTGGGGGGGCTGGGCGAAATCGGGCTCAACATGCTCGCCGTCGAGTACGACGACGCCGTGATGGTGATCGACGCGGGACTCATGTTTCCCGAGGATTACATGCTCGGCGTGGACATCGTCATACCGGACCTGTCCTACATTCGCTCCCGCCGCGAATCCATCGCCGCCATTGTCCTCACCCACAGCCACGAGGACCACATCGGGGCCCTGCCGTTTCTGCTGCGGGAAATAAGCGCCCCCATCTACGCCACGCCCTTCACCCTGGAAATCGTTCGCTACAAGCTGGAAGAAAGGGACCTGCTGCACAAGGCCGACCTGCACCCCTTGAAGCCGAGGCAACGGATGACGGCGGGACCCTTCGAGGTGGAGTTCGTGAGGGTGAGCCACAGCGTGGTGGACGGCGTGGGCCTGGGCATCCGGACCCCGGAGGGACTCGTGGTGCATACGGGCGACTTTCGGATATCCCACGCGCCTGTAGCCGACGACGCCACGGACGTCGGCCGGTTCGCCTGTTTCGGGGAACAGGGTGTCCTGGCCCTTTTGTCGGATTCCACGAATGTGGAAAAAACCGGCTACACCCTGAGCGAGTGGGAAATCGGCAAGACACTGGACAACATCGTCGCCCACGGCACGGGCCGCATCGTGGTCGCCGTGTTCGCCTCCAACATCCGCCGCATCCAGCAGATCGTGGACATCGCGGCCAGGCATGGACGCAAGGTGGTGTTCAATGGCCGAAGCATCGAGATGAGCACCAAGATCGCCTGCGAACTGGGGTACATGAAGATCCCGGACAACATGGAGATCGACGTGGACCAGGTGCGTGATCATCCCGACGACGAGGTGATCATAGTGACCACCGGAAGCCAGGGCGAACCCATGTCCGCGCTCGCGCGCATCGCCAGCGGCAACCACAAACAGATCAAGGCCCGCAACGGCGACACCGTGATCCTGTCCTCCAAGTTCATCCCGGGAAACGAACGTGCGATCGCAAGCATCATCAACTCCCTGTATCGCCAGGGAGCCGAGGTCATCTACGAAAAGATCTCGGACATCCATGTATCCGGCCACGCGTTCCAGGAAGAACTCAAGCTGATGATCCAGCTTACCAAACCCAGGTACTTCGTGCCCATCCACGGGGAGTACCGGCACCTGACCCTTCACGGGAGACTGGCGGCCAGGGTGGGCATCCCGGAGGAACGGGTGGTGGTGGCGGAGAACGGGGACGTGCTGGAATTCGAGAAAGGCATGTGTCGCATGGCGGGACGGGTTCCCACTGGCCGCACCCTGGTGGACGGCAAGGGGATCGGGGACGTGGGGCGCAGCGTCCTCCGGGAACGGCGCGCCCTGGCCGAACACGGCATCGTGGTGGTGACACTGATCCTGGATTACGAGACCGGGGTGGTGGTGTTCGGCCCGGAACTGTCCAGCCGGGGCTTCGTGTTCGAGAGCGACAAGGGGTACATTCTGGATGACGCCGTATGCGTTATCCTGGACATCGTCGAGGAGGCCGACATGTCCGCGCCCGAACGCATCAAGAAGGTGCGAAACGACATCCAGAAGTCCTTGCGCCAGTACTTCGCGTTCGTCATCCAGCGACGGCCGCTCATCCTTCCCATCATTCTGGAAGTCTGATTCCTCCCTCCGTTGCGTTTTACCCGAGACGGCGCACGGTTTCAGGTGACTCTTTACCAGCCTGTTGAAAAACGCGATCTGCGGCGTTGCGC
>JBKHBM010000087.1:0-19266 GCA_046542385.1 Desulfatibacillaceae bacterium
GCCGGCAGGTCTCTTCCTTGCATCCGCACCACCTGAGACCGCTCACGGATTCAGGTGCCATTTCAGTCAGCAAGGCAGCCTGCTTCGCCCGCCTCGATTCTCCTTTTGATGTGCGGCATCAATCCTCCCGCCGCGAGCAGTTCCTGCATGAACGGAGGTATGGGCGTGGTGGCGTACACGTCGCCGGTGTCCAGCCTGGTGATCTCGCCCTTGTCGAAATCCACGCGCACCCGGACGCTGTTTTCCAGACCCGCCAGTTTCGTGCATTCCAGGATGGGCAGACCCGTGTTGAAGGCGTTACGGTAGAATATACGGGCGAAGTCCCTGGCGATCACGCAGGAGACGCCCGCCGCCTTGATGGAAATGGGCGCGTGCTCCCGGGAAGAGCCGCAGCCGAAGTTCTTGCCGGCCACGATCACGTCGCCCGGGGACACCTTGGCGGCGAATTCCGGGTCCGCGTCCTCCATGCAGTGTTTGGCCAGTTCCGCCGGATCGCTGGTGTTCAGGTGCCGTGCGGGTATGATCAGGTCCGTGTCCACGTCGTTTCCGAATACCCAGACTCTTCCCTCGATGGGTTCCATTGTGTTTCTCCCTCGCCCGGGTGGTATTCGCGGGCGAATATCGTTTCGGTTCGATCCCGGGCGGGCCGAACCAGGGGTCCGTCGCCCGGGGAGTCGAAGGGTTGCCATGAAAACCGTGCTGCCAGCCTGTTGAAAAACGCGATCTGCGGCGTTGCGCCTCGTTTCTCGTCGATGCGACGTACCGTAAGTACGCCTTACTCCTCGAAATTCGCGCGCCTTGCATCTCCTCGTTTTTGAACAGGCTGCCAATTCCGAGTTTTTCAACGGGCTGCCACAGGGGATTGCTATGCCGCCTTGTAGTCCGCAACGTCCGCGGGGTGGCCGATTTTGCCCAGCACGGCGCTGGCGGCGGCCACGGCGGGATTGGCCAGGTAGACCTCGCTGGTCTGGTGGCCCATGCGTCCCACGAAGTTGCGGTTCGTGGTGGCCACTGCCCGCTCGCCGTCGGCCAGGATTCCCATGTGTCCGCCCAGGCAGGGTCCGCAGGTGGGCGGGCTGACCACGGCGCCGGCGTCCAGGAATATCCCGAACAGGCCTTCCTCCATGGCTTGGCGGTAGACCAGCGGGGTCGCCGGGATCACGATGAGGCGAACGTGGCTGGCGGCCCTGTTTCCCCTGAGCACCCGCGCCGCGCTGCGCATGTCCTCGATGCGGCCGTTGGTGCAGGAACCTATGACGACCTGGTCGATGCGCACGTCGCCTGCCTGGCTCACCGGCCGGGCGTTTTCCGGCAGGTGGGGGAAGGCGACCTGGGGCTCGATTCGGGAGACGTCGTACTCCCTGACCAGCGCGTACCCGGCGTCCGGATCCGAGGCGAGGTACCGGGGTTCGCGCAGGAAGCGGCCTTCCACGTACTCCCGGGTGATGTCGTCCGGCGCCACGATGCCGTTTTTGCCGCCCGCCTCGATGGCCATGTTGGCCATGGTGAACCGTTCGGCCATGGGCAGGGACTCGATGGCCGGGCCGGTGAACTCCATGGCGCGGTACAGGGCGCCGTCAACGCCGATGTCGCCGATGGTGTACAGGATCAGGTCCTTGCCCTCGACCCAGGGATTGAGGTCGCCCGTGTACACGAATCGGATGGATTCGGGCACCTTGAGCCAGACCTCGCCCGTGATCATCGCGGCGGCGAGGTCCGTGCTGCCCACCCCCGTGGCGAACGCGCCCAAACCGCCGTAGGTGCAGGTGTGGCTGTCCGCGCCGATCACGACGTCGCCCGGCCCCACCAGCCCCTTTTCCGGCAGCAGCACGTGCTCAACGCCGGATTCGCCGCCCTCGTACCAGTGGGTGAGGCCCTGCTCTTTCGCGAATTCCCGCACCATCTTCACCTGCACTGCGCTCTTGATGTCCTTGGTGGGTGTGAAATGGTCCGGAACCAGAACCACGCGGTCGCGGTCGAAGACGCATTTCGCTCCCGCTTCCCGGAACCGCGCGATGGCGATGGGAGCGGTGATGTCGTTGCCCAGGGCGATGTCGACACTGGCGTTGATCAGGTCGCCCGGGGACACCCTGTCCAGCCCGGCGTGCGCCGCCAGGATTTTTTCCGTAATGGTCATCGGCATTGGTCTTCCTCTCGGCTGGAAAAACGGAACGGGGACTCCGGCGCGCGTGGCCCGAAAAAGCCGGAACGCGTCGTGCTCCCTGGCCGCAGCCGTTTTCCTCGTTGCTGATTGATGACGGGGGCATGCGGCCAGCCGCACGGTTCAGGCCGGAGCATCGCCGATGAAATGGCGGAAAGCGGGCGCCCCATTTGTAAAGACCGCATGTCAGGGCTCCGGCCGGAACGAGGCCGCAATCTAACGCAAAGTCCGTTTTCAGGCAAACCCTGAATCCGTGACGAAGATATTGAACAAATTTTCAAGAACCCCGTAAGCCGGGCTTTTTGAATGTTCTTGAACAAATTTTCGTTTCACCCATTGGGGAAAGGATTTATTGCCCTTCGGGTCGTAATAGCCCGTTGAATAACTCGGAATTGGCAGCCTGTTCAAAAACGATGAGATGCAAGGCGCGCGAATTTCGAGGAGTAAGGCGTACTTACGGTACGCTGCATCGACGGGAAATGAAGCGCAACACCGCAGATCGCGTTTTTCAACAGGCTGGTAAGGGGGCGGAGGAAATCGCCACGTCTCTTTCAAACGTCGAACGGCAGCCCCTGCTGGACCGGACCGGCGGGCTTTTTCGCCCGGCCGGTCTTCGCGGCCCTGAGCAGCCGCTGTTCGATGTCCGCGAGAAATGGGCTTGGCTCCCTCGCCTCCAGCCGGCCCCTCAATATGCGCTGTTCGGCCCGGCAAAGCCACAGCTTTTTTCGGGCGCGGGTGATTGCCACGTAAAAGAGCCTGCGCTCCTCGTCAACGTCCGGAACGGCGCCGGCCCGGCCCGCGTGGGGCAAGAGGCCGTCTTCCAGCCCGCAGACGAACACGCCGTTATATTCCAGGCCTTTTGCGGCGTGGATGGTGAGAAGGCTCACCCGGTCCGCCCTGGGGTCCAGCTCGTCCTGGTCACCGGCCAGGGCAAGGGTGTCCAGAAAAGATCCGGTATCGGTTCCGAACGGTTCCGCCATGCGCATCAGCCGGGCCACGGCGGCGGCGGTGGCGCGGTCCTGTGTCTGCAACGGCTCCACCGGAGCACGCAAAATGAGCCGCTGTATCCGGTTGGTCACGGGGGTGCCGCGAAGGCTTTCGGCCAGCTTTTGCAGCCTGCCCGTAAACTCGTACAACCGCAACTGCTGGTTCGTGGACAGGCCAGGCACGGGAAACCGGCGGGCCTCCACCAGGGAGTCCCAGGGCGACAGGCCGCGTTTCGCCCCCCAGTCCATCACGGCCGCCAGGGTCTTTTCACCGACCCCTGCCGCCGCGGCCGCGGCGGCCCGCCGGATGTCCCTGGCGTCCGCCGTGTTGCCGGACGCATGGTGGTCGGTGAGCCGCAGAAGCGAGGTAAGGGTGCGGATGGCCTCCTTGCGGGCGCGCTGCTCCGTGTCCGCCACCTGGTAGGGAATGCCGGAACGCTCGAAGGCCTCCTTGAGCGCGCCGGCCTGTTCCCGGGTTCGATAAAGCACGGCGAAGTCCGAAAAGCCCCAGTCACCGTCCGTCGCCCCGTCCGAGCGTCCGCTGTCCATGGAGAAATGACTGGTGCCGCCGATGGTCTTCTCGATGGTGTGGACAACGGTTTCCGCTTCGGCGCGATGGGTCTTCGCCCGGACCAGCACCACCCGCGGGTCACCAGACAGATCGGAGAACACGCGCTGGCCGGCGCCGGGGGCGCGGTGTTCGCGGATGACCTGCCACGCCACATCGAGCAGGGTTTTGGTGGAGCGGTAATTACGGGAAAGCTCAACGCGCCTTGCCAGCGGTCTGTCCCCGGAAAACCGGGAGAAGAATCGCACGTCCGAGCCCCGGAAGCCGTATATGGACTGGTCCGGGTCGCCGATCACGAACAGATCGTGGCCCGTCGGGCACATGGCCGCCAGCAGCCGGTACTGGGCCGGGTTCACGTCCTGGAATTCGTCCACCAGCACGTGGGTGTGCGCGCCCGAAACGGCATTCCCGAGATTTTCGTCCGATTCCAGCACCTGCACGGCGCGCATGACAAGGTCGTCGAAATCGTACAGGCCAGCCTCCTCCATGAGGCGGGCATAGTCCCCGTACACGGTGGCAAGGGCGTGGGCGAGCTCTTCCGGAAACGCGCTTTTCGCCTCCGCCGGACCCAGCACGTGCTGCTTTGCCCAGGATATCCAGCCGGCGACCTCTCCGGGTCGCAAGGCCGGCTCACCGCCCGCGTCCCGGTACCGTTCCACGGCGTGCCGCACCCGGGCCAAGGCCTGGTCCGCGTCTGCCACGGCCCGGGCCCGGCCTTCATGTTCCCGCAAAAGGTTCAGACAGAAGGAGTGGAACGTACCGCAAATGATCCGGGAGGCGGCCTTCGCGCTGAGAAGCTCCGCCAGCCTTTCGGACATCCCGGCGGCGGCCCGGTTGGTGAAGGTCACCGCCAGAATGCTTTCGGGCGGCTGGCACATTTCCCTCACCAGCCATGCCGCGCGGTACACCAGGGTCCGCGTCTTGCCGGTACCCGGCCCCGCGGAAACGATGACGGGCCCTGGCGGCGCCTGGACAGCGGCCAGCTGTTCCGGGTTCAACGCGCCGAGCAGCCAGTCCGGTCCCCCGGATGGCGCCTCCAACACGGCCGTTTGGGCTTTGGACGCGGATTCATCCCTGTCCACGCGCCGTTCCGGCACGGCCCCTAATTTTCGGGAACTCCCGCCGGTCGAACCGGTTTCCCGGGACGGGACGTTGAACAGCCGGGACTGGCCCATGAGCCTGTCCATCTCCCCTTCCTCGAAGACACGTACCGTGCCGAACTCGCCGTCGTATCCCCCGGCCAGGGTGATGTGGCCGGAGCGGACCCGGCGCACGGCCTCTCCGAACAGGGCATGAGGGCCGTCATCCAGCTCCTCGACGGGGGTTTCCAGCAACACGTCCAATTCGGAGCCGAAGGTCTCCAGCACGGATTCGCGGGCCACTGCGACCTTCTTGCTCTGGGGGCCCACCCGCAGCAGTTCGCTCAGTATGTCCGGCAACGGAACCAGGCTGCGGAAGGGATGCCGCCTTTCCGGCAGATGCCCGGGGGGCCTGTCCGCCAGTTCCTCCACGCGGTAGAGCACACCCAGGGTCAGGGGTTTGCCGCAGACCGGACACGTCCCGCCCCACTCCATCGTCTGCCCGGGTTCCGCGCGCACACCGCACTTGCGGTGCCCGTCCAGGTGGTACTTGCCCTCCTCGGGGAAAAACTCCACGGTCCCCCCGAAACCCTTGCCCGTCCGCATGGCCTCGATCATGTCCGGATAGGACATGGGGCACTCGAACACGTTGGCCTCCCTGGCCAGCTTTGCCGGTGAGTGCGCGTCCGAGTTGGACACCAGGGTCAACCCGTCCAGGCAGGACACTCTCCAGCACATGGGCGGGTCGGCGGACAGCCCGGTTTCCACGGCGAAGATGTGCTCCGTGAGGTCGCCGAAACACTCCTGGACCGAGTCGAAACCGGATTTCGAACCCAGCAGGGAAAACCAGGGCGTCCAGATGTGCGCGGGGATGAGGGCGGCCCGTTCGTCGCACTCCAGAACGATCTCCAGGAGGTCCCGGGCGTCCAGGCCCAGGATGGGCCTGCCGTCGGAACGGATGTTGCCGATCGCTTCCAGCCGGCGGTTCAGCGCCTCGGCCGCGTCCAGGTCCGGCAGGAGAACGACGGAGTGGTTCTTCCGGGTTTTCCCGTCCTTTTTGTAAATGTTGGATATTTCCGCCGAGACCACGAACCGCACCGGCCTCCTGCAGGCTTCCGGGACCTGCCCGTCCACCGCCATGGCGTCCCCGTCGTTCAACCTGTACAACCCGGGCTCCGCCGGCACCAGCTTTTCCCTCATCTCCGCGCACCACGCCGGGTGCGTGGAGTCGCCCGTGCCCACCAGGGTCAGGCCCTTTTTCTGCGCCCACAGGTGCAGGTTGGGGAGATCGAGGTTTTTCGCCGTGGCCCGGGAAAACCGGGAATGCACGTGCAGGTCCGCGAAAAATGCCATGACTCGTTCCTCTTCCGACGCGGTTTCCGTTCCCCCGTGGGGCTGGCCCGCGCTGCTCACGCCTCGGTCCCGTCCGGGTCGAACACGTACCCCACGGACCGCAGGCTTTTGAAGTGAACAGGTCTCTTGGGGTTGGCCTCGAAGTATTTGCGCAGGCGCACGATGAAGTTGTCCACGGTACGGGTGTTGGTTTCGCCGGTATAGCCCCAGGCCAGTTCCAGCAGCTCGGCCCGGGACAGGGCCTTGCCCGGATTGGCGAAGAACGCGCGCAACAGACGTACTTCCTGCTCGCTCAGCACAAGCTCTCCGAAACGGCACCAGGCCACGTGGTTTTGCAGGTCCACCGTGTTGTCGCCGAATTCCTCGATTTCCTCGGTGGTGTCCTCCACGCTCCCGCTCCTGGACCAGCCCGCCCTCTGCAGCAGCCTCTCCACCCGCATGAGCAGTTCCTCGAGATTGAAGGGCTTGGCCAGATAGTCGTCCACGCCGTATGAAAAGCCCCGGATCTTGTCCCGGGTATCGCTCCGGGCCGACAAAATCAGCACCGGCACGCGCTCGTCCTCCAGGCGGATGGCCTTCAGCACCGAGTAGCCGTCCATGCCCGGCAACATAAGGTCCAGCACCACGAGGTCGGGACGCCATTCCAGGAAGCGGGTCAGGCCCTGGACGCCGTCCGCGGCCCATTCCGCCTCGTATCCCCGGAGGCTGAGGTTGAGCCTGATGCCTTCGGCGATGTGCTCCTCGTCCTCGACCACGAGAATACGCTTTTTGCCGGCGTCCTTGAGCGCCATGGCACGGACTCCTTTCCGTCGCTACCACAAAAAGAACTATTCGAACTGAGCCACGAAATCGGCGAACTTTCGGGACAGGTCCTCGAGTCCCTCCTCCAAATCGGCTACCCGGTTCTCCAGGGCCTCCACCCTGTTGTCCGCGGATCGCAGCACGGCCCTGGCCGGCTCCTCCCAGGCGGCTTCGTCGATCTCGGGTTCGCCGGACATGAGATGGGCCCAACGGGCCTCCGTCTGCCTGGGCAGCCTGGGCAGTTGCACAACGTAGGGCCCCTCATCCCGGGCCGCCAGGGCCCCCAGCACCGCGAGAATCTCTTCCCGGGTCCCGACGGGCTGCATCCTGCGGCATCTCGTGCGCAGCTCGCCCGGGGTCTGCGGGCCCCGCAGCATGAGCTCGGCGAGCACGGCCAGCTCGAGGCCTTCCAGTCCCAGCTTGCCGCCCATGTCATGCTCGTACTTGGGAACGCGGAATTCGGTGCTCCGTATCCGGTAGGCCAGGCCCTTTTTCCTGAGGCTGTCCAGGGCGGCCGTCACGTCCGCTTCCTCCAGCGCCACCACCGGGTACCTGTTGGACTTCTGGTTGCACGCGTTCACCAGCGAATTCAAGGTGAGCGGATAGTGGTCAGGCGTGGTGAACTCCTTCTCCACCAGGGACCCCAGAACCCTCGCCTCCACCTGATCCAGTGTCACTTCCATGTGCGTCCTCCCTTTCCTCGGCGCTGTGGGACTTCATGACCACCGTAATCGTCGTGCCCATGCCCGGCCCCTCGCTGTGGGCCGTCACCTTCCCCTTGTGCTCCCTGGCGATCATGCGCACGAGATACAGCCCGAGGCCGCTGCCCTTGGCCAGCACCGTCTCGGGGTGCGGCGCCTGGTAGAATTTCCTGAACACCTTTTTCCGGTACTTCTTGTCCATACCTATGCCGTTGTCCTCGAATTCGATCGCCACCTTGCCCTTTTTCTCGGTGAACGTGATGTCCACGGTGGGAACGTCCGAGGTGTTGTACTGGGTGGCGTTGGTCAACAGGTTCATGAGCAGCATTTCAAACAGGGGGAAATTGATGTCCACGAAGATGGCCCGTCCCCCGGGCGCATGCACGTTTATCTCGCAGTCGTGAAACAGGTGGCCGTTGTTGCGCAGAAAACGGCGCACCGTGTCCACCACGTTGGTCCGTACGAACTGGCCCTTGTAGCTGTCCGCCTCGATCTTGGCCAGGTTCAGTATCCGGTTGATGTTGTCCGACAGCCTGTCCACGTCCTTGAGCATGAACCTCAGGTACTTCTGCTTTTCCTCCTCGGTAAAGTCATGGAGCATGAATGTCTGGAGGTAGAGCTTGAGCGAGGTGACCGGAGTTTTCAGTTCGTGGGTGAAGTTGTTGATGAAGTTGTTCTGCATCCGGTAGAGCTGGGATGTTTTCTGGTTGAACACGAAGATCATGTTGATGCCCAGCAGGATCACCGCGAACAGGATGGACACGGTCACGATGACGACCCATGTGCGGACTCTGGTGAACTGCATGGGGTCGATGTTGAACCTTGTGGACAGGGCCTGGATGGCGGTGCTCACTTCCACGTACCAGTATATGTACAGGGAAAGGCACGCGGTAAGGGCCACAATGGAGAATACCAGGAGCGAGATGGGGTGGAAAAACCATTTGGGTTGATTCATTGGCCTGCACTTTTCGGCCGGTCCGCACCGGCCAGAGGTATCTTGTTGTCCGCAGGGGTGCCCGGCACACCGGCCCGGGCCCGCGCCGGTGTGCCGGCCGGGCCCGCCGGAAATCGTGTGTTTCGGCCCGGCCAGGGATTAACTGTACCATTATGTAGGACAAAAACCGGCACTCGTCCATACCATGGCATGAAAAAGGGGAACGCCGGGAGCTGGCTGCCACCGGTGTGAACCCACGGAAGTTGAATGGCTGCGGAAGCGGGTATTCCCGGCCCCCGCGGCCCCGGAGGGTGCCTGGCCAGACCCGAAGAGGGCCGCCGGAAAAACGACTGCATGAAAAAGCGCGACCTGTTTTTGCCGACGGACCTTCTCGCCAGTGATGCGGGTCAATTGCCGCCGGAAAGGATCTGTTCCGCCCTGGCCCTTGCCGTTTCAAAAGGGTCCCGGCAAAAGGCTTCGGGCCCGTCCAGGGGCCGCGCCAGAAAGTACGACCCCTGCAGCAGAAAGAACAGCCACACGCACAGGCCAAGCTCCAGGCTGTTTCGCGGTTCGGCCAGGGCCAACGCGAGACCCGCGCCGCCCGAGGCCAGGATTTCGCCGGCCACACCCCGGAGTCCGCTGCCGGAAAAGGCGATCCCGGACCTTGCCCAGGCCAGCACCACCACGCACACGAGGATGAACGCGCCCGTCGGCAGTGGCATGAACGCCGGGGACAGGCAAACGGGTACCGCGGCCGGCACCAGGGCGCCCAGGGGATTTCTGCCCGCCCATCTGAAAAGAAGCATGAGGTACGCGGCCAGGGTTCCGGAAAAGGCCAGCCACGGGGCCCAGTGCCAGACGTGTCTGGTCATTGCCGCGACCGTCACCACCACCGCTGCGATGAAGGCCCATGCAACGGTCGCCAACACGGGATTCCTCGAATCGCCGCTCATCTTCCATCCTCCTTTCCGGCGCCCTGCCTGCGCCGCAACAGTTCCAGTTCCACCTCTTCGTCCGAAGGCTCGCGAAAAGCCGGACACTGCGTAAAATCGTCACGCCACTGCCGTGTTTCCTCCCGCGCCATGTAGGCCCCGGCCCGGGCCTTCAACGCGTCGACCTCCCTTTGCCGTTCGGCCAGGGCGGCGCTTTGCTTTTCCAGATCGGCCGAGAGTGTCTCCACGTGGGAGGCAAGGTCGGCCTCGCGGGCCTGTTCCGGCTTTATCCTCCTGATGAGGAACCGCGCTATGTCGTCCCTGCCCTCCTCCAGGGCCAACGCGCAGTCCCTTTCCAGCCCGTCGAGTTCCGCGCGGCTCCGTTCCAGCCGGGAAACCGCCTTGTCCCTCGCCCCGGCCAGCCTCGCGGCCGCCGTCTGACGGACGGCCAGTTCCTGTTCCATTTCCCGCAGGCACTGGGCCAGCACCAGGCCCTTGTCCTCCATCTGGTCCATGACCCCGTGCGCGTCGGCCTTGCACAGCCTGACGAACCTGGAAATCAACCCCATGTCTCCCTCCCTGGATTGTCCGGGCCGGACGCGCCGGCCCCTGGTGTCTTGTTTTTTGAAGGCGGGGCGACCGTCGGGAATGGCGTCCCGGGCCCTGGCGCCCCCTATCCGCCGCGTCAGCGGACGACTCATTTATCGAAGGCCTTGTCCCTGCGCCCCTTGTACGCCCTGTTGTTGATATCCAGGGAATTGGCTTTCCGCTTTTTCGCCACCTCGGGCGCGGAACCGGCAAACGTGCTGTCCACCATGTCCCTGAGCCCGTCCACCTCCGATTCCAGTCTGGCGGCGGCGGGCGCGCCGCGAACCTGCCTGGTCAGCGCGATCTGCTTTTCGGCGTATTCCCGGATGCTGGCCTGGGCCGCGTCCCTGTCTCCGGAGCGGATGAAACCGGCCACCTCCTCCCGCATCCTGTTGAGCCCCTCCTGGTACCCGAGGCGCTCCCTGACCTCGAGGTCCACCGATGCCCTAGCCTCGTCTTCGTCATCCACGCAGGCTACCACCAGCTTTTCCGGGGCCCTTGCTGTGCGCGCCACGCCCTTGTCCTTCCAGGCCAGTTCGATGCCGCTCAGGTCAAAGGAGTCGGCATCCGTCCCGGGCAAGGCCACGCGCACGAACAGGCGCCGGCTCCGGCCGTGGTACACCTCTCCGGGGTGGAACACCGCCACGTTTCCCTCCATGGTCACGGGATAGCCGGACGCCTCGCGCACCAGGGCCCCCGGCGGCAGGGGCAGGCGCACCTCGAGGGAACTGGCCGCCACGGCCCGGCTGGCGCCCAGCTCCTCCATGAACACGGAGGCGAACAGCCCGGGATCGTCCAGAAAATGGTAGGTGCCCGCGCCCCGGTCGGCGATGGTGGTCATCAGCACCTCGTTGAAGTCCGTGCCCACCCCCACCGTGCTCACGGCGAACTCGCCGGGAAGCGCCCTGGAAGCCATCTCACCCAGGGCCACCGGATGGACGACACCTTCGTTTGCATGGCCGTCGGAAATCAGGACGATCTTCGCCGTGTTCCCGGTCCGGGGCGTGTTCTCCAGCAGCCGGATCGCCACATCCAGACCTCCACCCAGGTTCGTGCCGCCTCCCGCGCGGATGTTGCGCACCGCGTTTTCCAGCATGGGACGGTGTCCGCCGTCCACATTGACCAGTTTTGCATCCGTACGCACGTCGCTGGAGTAGCTGACCAGGGCGAACCGGTCCCTGTCCCCCAGTTCGTCAAGAAGCCTTTTCGCGGCCTCCCGGGCGTCCCGGATCTTGGTTCCGCCCATGGAACCGCTGCGGTCCATCACGATCACCATGTCCACGTTCCTGCCGACGGTCCCCCCGGTTTCGGGCGAGGGACCGGCCATGATGGTCAGCTCCACCGGAACCACGCGGTCGCCCATGGCATACACCATGTCCTGGAGCAACCGGGCGGAAACCGTCACATCGCCCGTCGGCGGCGGATCCTGGACAGAGCCCTGTCCGTCCCTGATTCCACTGCCGGAACCGGCGTGTCCGCCCGGGTTGCCCGGCGCCACCCTTGCCAGACCCAGCGCCGCGCAGGTCACCAGGACCAGAATTCCCAGAAGCACGCCCTGCCTTTTTCCCTGATTCGCCATGGTTCGCCTCCTTTGTCATCGTGTTTGCACGTTGCGCTTTGGTGCGCCGTCCATGGTCACATGATGCGCCCCGCGAACGACTGACACAATGCAAAGAAATGCAAAAAAACAGCTTGAAATTTTTGCAAAACTTTTGCGTTATGGGGTTTGAATCCAGGTGCCCGCTTTGCTATGATTTTCGCGGACGCCAACGGACAACCAACCGATGCCCGAACCCTGTAACAGGACGGTCAACCGGTTGGAAAAATACCAATTCGGAGACGACGCACAAATGGCCAATCACGTTGAAATGTATGAGAAAGGACACCAGGCTGCTCTGGAAGGAAGGTTCAGGGACGCCATCGAGGCGTTTGACCAGGCCATCCGCATGAACAAGAGCTTCGCCGAGGCCTACTTCGGCCGTGCCGTGTGCCGCATAAAGGTGGGCGACACGATTCGGGGGGACGCGGACATCGCGATGGCCGCCAAACTGGGCAACAGGGAAGCCAGGATGCTCCTGGAACAGAAAAGGGCGGAGACCAAGCTGAAGAACAACCGCTGCATCCGCTGCAACGCCACCCTCCTGGACGAGGACCGCTGCTGGAACTGCGGGATGACCTACGCCCCCACGGTTGCTCCGGCGCACGGGTCCGTTTCCCCGGCCGATTCCGGCGGCACCGGGGCGGCCGGGGACGAACAGGGCCCGGACAACGAGGGGGATCTGTCCCTGGACGACGTAAAGAGCGCGATGAACCCGTTGCGGATCACCCGGTTCACCCTCACGGCGTCGCACCTTGTCATCCACGCCGAGGGGACCTTTGTCCGGGACGACACCGAACACGTGGTGAAACGCGCCTTTCATGTGAAGCTGGATTGGATAAAGGAAATCACCATTTCCGCCGGGAAACAGCTTTTCAAGGGTTTCTTTTCCAAGAAGCCGGCCCGCGAGGTGCGCATCGTCCTCCACGGCTCGTTTCCGGTCATGCACCGTGGCTCGTACCTGGATGTCCGCGAGATTTCCGGACGGACAAACCGGCCCCTCAGCGTCCGCAGGTGGGAGTATCTGTCCAGGCTGGTGGGAACCAGCGCCCCCCTGTGCCCCATGTGCCGGGACAAGTCCATGGTCTTCATAAAACCCCGCTGCACGCGCCGGGGGGAGACCGCGCTCAATACCCTGCTGCTGTGCCGTTCCTGCCGCAAACGCTTCATCTACGACTTCGACCTGGGCGAGTACGAACACGTGGGAGCCAACTTCTGAATACAGGAGCCGAGCCATGCCCGAAAAGGCCCGCATACTGGTCATCGAGGACGATCCCGCGATCCTGGCCGGCCTGCTCGACGTATTCGTGTTCCACGGCTATGACCCCGAGGGCGAGGACGACGGCGGCCGGGGCCTGGAAAAGGCCCTCTCCGGCACGTACGACCTCCTGGTCCTGGACGTGATGCTGCCCACCACGGACGGTCTGGCCATCTGCGGACGGGTTCGCGCGAAAAAACCCGCCCAGCCCATCGTCATGCTCACCGCGAAAGGGTCCGAGGACGATGTGGTCCGGGGGTTCACCGCCGGCGCGGACGACTACGTGAGCAAGCCCTTTTCCATCCGTGAACTGATGGTCCGTGTCGAGGCCGTACTCCGACGGTCCGGCGGGACCGTGTCCGACGACGTCGTGGAATTTTACGGCGTGGTGTTCGACGGACGGCGTCTAGTGGCCGAGGGTCCGGGCGGCTCAGGGGAATTGACCCGCCGGGAGATGGACATCGTTTCCCACCTGCACCGCGCCGGGGACCGGATTGTTGGCAAGCGGGAACTGCTCGAGCAGGTCTGGCATTATCCCGACGGCACCGTCGAGACCCGGACCGTGGACATCCACATCCAGAAGCTGCGCAGGAAACTGGCGGGCCTCGCGGGCGGCGCCTCGCTCATCCGCACCATACGCGGCGAGGGATACCGGCTGGAGGTGGAGAAGTGAAACGCCTGAGGTTACTCATCCTGGTATTCGTGATCGCGGTGGGCCTGCCCCTGGGCTACATGGCCCTTCGGACCTATGAGAGCGTGCGTCAGGAGGAGGTGGCCCGGTTCCGGTATTTTGCGCAAACCCTGTTCGACGACATGGAGGCGTCCCTGGCCGAACTGGTGATCCGCGAGGAGAATCGGCCTGTGGACGACTACGCGCCCGGTGGCGGCCCTGCCGGCGACGCGCCCATGACCCACGCGTCCGAGCCCTGGATAACCGGCTGGTTCCAGAACAATCCGGACGGCAGTTATCTTTCTCCCGGAAGGGTGTCGGACGACGAGGCCGGATCCGAGCTTGCTTTGGCGAATACCCTGTTCAACGCGTTGCGGGCCGCGTCTCCGGAGCCCGGGGACTTCCAGGCGGCGACTAGCAGCAAAAAAGGAGAAGCCTCCGCAGCGTTACAGGCCTCCGAAAGGCCAGAGCCTCCGGCGCCTTTCGGGGATGGGCTGGAAATGAAGGACTCCGGGAACGGGAAACCGGAAAAGGAAGAGGACCTGTTTGCCGGGAACTACGTGAGGCGGAAGCGCGACACCCAGGACGTTCTGGGCTCGTCCAGGGCCAAGGTGCAAAAGATCACCCCGGAGCAGGCGCACAAGGTCCAGCGCCAATTCGACCAGGAAGCCGAGCGGCCCACCGCCGAATGGGGCAAGGACAACGGTTTTGCGGAATCGCCGGGGAAGGCGCGGCGGCGGACCCCGGACAGGGCCCGCTCCGGTGCGGTGGACGAAGAGTCCCGGATTGCCTCCCTTTCCCAAAACCCCGGCGCCGCCCCCTCCCTGGACCGGGGTGCCCGGGAAGCCCGGGAAGCCGACCCACCCCTTCGGTCCGAACAGGACCGACGCTACGGAAACGAGGCGCCACGTGCGCGCGCCCCGTTGTTCGAGGGCCTGAGGGGGTCCGGCGTTTCCGCGCCGAAGGCGGCCGTGGCGGACCGGGGAGGCGTGGACTGGAACAACGGATCCCTGTCCGCGGAGATCGCGCCCATGCAGGCGGTGCTGCTGGACGACCAACGCATTTTCCTGTTCCGCCGGGTCGCCCTGGGGGGCGACATCTACCGCCAGGGCCTTGTCATCGACACGGACATGTTCGTTCGGTCCCTCGTGGAAAGGCATTACAGGAACCAGCCAATGGCGCGCTTCGCCCGACTGGATTTGTCGGTCCGGACGGCGTCCGGCCCCGTGGCCGGGGCCGGCTTCGGCCCGGCGCCCGCCATGTCCGGCCTGGAGGTGGGCAGGAACTTCCCCAGACCGTTTTCCTTCCTCCATGCCAGCCTCGCGCCAACCCGCCTTCCGGAGTCCGCCGGACGCCGCACCCTCACCTACACCCTGGTCGTCCTCGGCGCTGCCCTGCTCATCGGCCTGTTCGCCATCTACCACAGCGCGGCCACGGTCCAGGAAGCGGCTCGCCGCAGGTCCGTATTCGTTTCCTCGGTGACCCATGAACTGAAAACTCCGCTCACCAACATCCGCATGTACATCGAGATGCTGGAACAGGGCATGGCCCGGGACAGGCAGCGGGAAAGCGAATACTTCGGCGTTCTGGGGTCGGAAAGCGCGAGGCTGTCCCGCCTCATCAACAACGTGCTGGAGTTTTCCAAACTGGAAACCCGGGGGAGGCGCTTTGACTACCGCATGGGAGACTTTTCGGACGTGATGGCCGAGGCTGCACGGGTCATGGGGGAGAAGCTGCGCCAGGAGGGCTTCTCCCTTGAGATGGAAAACCGGTTGGAGCGGCAATTCGCCTATGATCCCGACGTGATGGTGCAGATTCTGGTCAACCTGATGGAAAACAGCATGAAGTTCGCCAGAACCTCGCCGGTACGGGAAATCTCCGTCCTGGCCGAAGCTGTGGACGGGTTTGTGGACGTTTCCGTGTCCGACACCGGCCCTGGCATCCCGCCGAAATCCCTGGACAAGGTGTTCGACGACTTCTACCGGGCCGAACCGGTCGAGGGACAGGCAATCCGTGGCACCGGCATCGGCCTCGCCCTGGTGCGCAAGTTCGCCCGGGCAATGGGCGGCGACGTTCGGGCCCGCAACAACGCCGGCGCCGGCTGCACCATCCGGGTAAGGCTGCCCCGGACCCGGCCCGGGGATGCCGGTCCGGCCGACGCTCCCCGATCCCGGGCGGGCTGATCCCCCTCCGGGGCCGCCGCCCGAACAGGGAAGCCCCAGCCCGTGACGAGAACGCCGAAACAGCGCGTTACACGAACTTCTCGCGTGTTCAACCCCGAAAACCCGCTGGCCGATGGGCTGAACGCATATTCGCCATCCGGCGTGTCATCCTTCCATCCAGACCCACCCCCAATGCCTGAATATCCTCCCCACAATGGGGTCTTTTCCCACTTCCCAAACCCCGTGTTTGCTGGTATGTGTCTCCTTCCCCATGGCCGGAAAATCCCCCTGATGCGTACCCTCTTGCATGGAGACGGATATGGACAACGGGCGCGCCGCGGCGTTTTTCGACTTTGATGAAACCCTGATCACCGTTAGCAGCGGCCGCATGGGTTTCCAATGGATGCGCGACAACGGGATGGTGCCCACGGGCTGGATGGTCAAGGTGGTGGCTGCCAGCGTGCTCTACAATCAGCACATTATGAGCGAGGAGCGCATGGGGGAAATCCTGGTAACCTTCTACAAGGGCAAGAGCCTGGACGAGTTCAAAAAACACGCGCCATGGTTCTACGAGACCTACCTCAAGCCGCATCTCGCCCCCACAATGGTGGCCCGGGCGGATTACCATCGTGAAGCCGGCCACGCCCTGGTTCTCATTTCCGGGGCGCCCCGCTACGTCCTGGAGCCGGTCGCCGAGGACCTGGGCTTCGACCACCTGGTCTGCTCGGACCTTGCCGAGGGTGACGACGGCCTGCTTACGGGAAAGCCCCTGGGTGCTTTGTGCGTCGATTTCAACAAGAAGCGCCTTGCCATGAAGCTGGCCCGGGACGAAAACATCTCCATGACCCGGTCCTTTGCCTATGGCAACCACCACGCGGACATCCCGCTTCTCTCCGCCGTCGGCCATCCCCACGCGGTGGAGCCGACACAACCCCTGGCCCGGGTGGCCAGGGCCCGCAACTGGCCCATCCTGTCCCACGAGTGACCCGCCCCGGGGTCGTGCTTGCAAGCCGGCCGCCGCCGATGGTATCATGAACTCCGGAGCGCCGGGCATTTTCGGACGTCCGGTGCGGCAACCTACATCGCACGACTTTCCCGGGACACATCGCCATGCTTTTCTTCATCAGGCTGCGCAAGTACGTTGTCCGCCACAGGCCGGGGGCGTGGCTGGTCACTGCCTCGGTGTTGTTCGCCCTGGCCTACGGCCTTCTGGGTTTCCGGTATCTCGAGGGGCGGCCGTGGGACGATTCCCTGTATTGGACAGTCACCACCATGTCCACCGTCGGATACGGCGACCTCAGCCCGGCAACCGGTTGGGGCCGGCTGCACGCCATGCTCCTCATGGTCATGGGCATCGGCATCTTCGGCATGGTGGTGGAATCCTTCGTGTCCATACTCTTTGAACAGGCGGAAAAACGCCGGACAGGAATGATCAAGGTGAAGGACAAGGGACACATACTGATTTGCGGCTGGTCGGAGACGGTGCGGGAATGCCTTCTCGAACTGGAGAACATGGGTGAGGACGTCTATGTGCTTTCCATGGGCCAGGCAGTCCGGGACGAAATGGAACACATCAGGAGCCAGGCCGTGTTCGTCAAGGGCGACCCCACCCGCTGGGAGGCGCTGGAACGCGCCGGCGCGGACCGGGCGTCCGCCATCATCATCGACCTGGAGACGGACTCCGAGGCCCTGGACTGCGTGATCACCCTGCGTCGCCGGACAGCGGCCCGCGTCGTCGTGGAGGTGGAACGGGCCGAGAACCAGCAGAAGTTCCTGGACGCGGGCGCTGACGAGCTGACCATACCGTTCGTCCTGAGCGGCCGGCTCATGGCCCAGTCCCGCCAGAAACGCTTCCTGGCCAGGTTCGTAACCGAGGTGATCTCCACCAACGTGGGCATGTCCCTGGAGGAGATCGAGGTGGTCCCGGGCGACCCCCTCGTGGGCAAGAACCTGAAGGAGCTCGCCGGCCCGGAATACCTTCCGGACATGTACATCGTGGCCGTGGGCCGTGGCTCGGAGCTGAAGGTGGACACCAGCGGCACCCTGTCCATCGAGCCGGGAGACCACATCATCTGCCTCAAACAGGGCGGAGGGTGATTGTATGGAGGCAGGGCCTGCCCGTGTCGAACAGCCTCCGGACCGCCGCATCCTTCCGCCCGACATCTCGCGGGAACCAGTATTCGGGACTCCGGGCCGTATCCCCCATTCCGCCGCCACGATGCGGCCCTGAAGCCCTGAACACGTCGGGGTTGCATTTACCCCGGAAGACATTATTGTTTCCCTTGTGAAACCTACCCTCTGACACTTTGAACACGAGGAGACACGACCATCATGGCCCAACAGGCGGAAAACACGGAAACGGGTGTCGAAACCCTGAAAAGCCCGATCGACATATTGAAGCTACTGGACCGGTCCAACTGCCGGGATTGCGGTGAACGCACGTGCCTGGCCTTTGCCACGGCCGTGTTCAACGGCCAGCGGAGCCTCTCCGAGTGCACCCATCTCGATCCCGAGGTCGCGGCGAAGTATTCCGGAACCATGCGGCAGAGGCAGACCGTGCAGGCGGAGGCCGAGGAGGGCCTTGACGCCCTCAGGAAGAAGGCGGCCGAGGTGGACCTGGAAGAGGCCGCCGAACGCCTTGGCGGGACGTATAAAAACGGCAGGCTCACCGTGAAGGTGCTGGGAAAGGACTTTCGCGTGCACGACGACGGGTCCCTGTCCTCGGACATCCACGTCAACCACTGGGTCGCGGTGCCGGTTCTCATCTACGTGATAAAGGGCGAGGGCGTGCCTGTGACCGGCGAGTGGGTGCAGTTCCGTGACCTGGAAGACGGCAGGGAACGTTATCCCCTGTTTGAGCAACGCGCCGAACAGCCGGCCCGGAAAGTCGCGGACGCCTACACCGACCTCTTCAGCGACATGCTGGAGATATTCAACGGCAAGCGGGTGGAAAACCACCTGGGTTCGGACATCTCCATTGTGCTTTGGCCCCTGCCGAAGGTCCCCATCCTGTTCTGCTACTGGAAACCCGAGGAGGGCATCGATTCCGAGTTCCGCATCTTCTTCGACAGCACCGCGGACAAAAACCTGGACGCCCCCACCCTGTTCACCCTGTGCGCGGGGATGGTGCAGATGTTCGAGAAGATGGCCCGCCGCCACGGTTTCGCGGTCTGATATCGACCCTGCCCGACAACATCCATTCACAGTTGGCGGACACCTGAATCCGTGAGCGGTCTCAGGTGTCAAAAACCAACCTGCCCGGGAAGCGCCTTTCCGGTGATGCTCCTTGGCGAATTCCCTCAACCGGCACGACCTGCCTTCAAAATTCCCCAAGACCACCTTCACCAAATGCCGGCACATGTGCAATAATGGATAGGGAGGCCGGCACGGGAAGGCAGAGACCCCCGGACGAAAACGGCCGATAACAGCCCGTTGAAAAACTCGAGATTTGCAGCCTGTTCAAAAACGATGAGATG
>JBKHBM010000088.1:0-19069 GCA_046542385.1 Desulfatibacillaceae bacterium
AACGCGATCCGCGGCGTTGCGCGGCGACGGTCGTCGACGCGGCGTACTCAGGTACGCCTTGCTCCTCTCGTCTTGCGCGCCTTGCGTCTCATCGTTCCTGAACAGGCTGGGGCGACTCAGGTTAATGAGAATGCGTGCCTGTCCGAAAACGCGATCCGCGGCGTTGCGCGGCGACGCAGGTTCCCTGACCCCGGGAGGATGCGGACCGATTCTCGAAACAGGGTAGGCCCGGACATTTGAATCGACGGACAACGCGCCGGGCACGCCCCGGCGTTTTTATCGCGCCCCCCATGGTTCCGCCTTTCTTGTGAACGCAACCCGAAACACGCAAGACAAACCGTTCGCGATACTGACGCGGGCCGGTATCCAACAGTGGGCCGGTCGTGTCCCATCCCTCCATCCAGGAGCCGGCGGGTGATTTTTTTCCTGATCCTTTACTTTCTGGTCTATTCCTGCATGCACGCCTTCGTGTACCTGCGTGTCCGCCACTCGCTTCCCGGCATCGCATGGGTTCGATGGACGGCCATCGGTTTTTGCGCGGCCATGGTCCTGTCCCCCATCGGCGCCCGCTTCCTGGCGGAAACCGGCTTCCACCTTCCCGGGAGGGTCCTGGGCCTTGTCTCCCTCATGTGGATGGGGATGCTGACCCTGGCCGTGTTCGGAACCGCCGTGCTGCGGGTCGGGGACGGCATCCTGGCCCTGTCGCGGCATCGTTTCGGAGCCCGCGTGCCAGCCTCCACCGGCGGCATCGGAGTGGCGCTGCTGACCGCCGTGGTCGTTCTGGCCACGGTGTACGGGGTTTTCGAGTCCGGGCGGCTGGTGGTGGAACGGGTGGTCATCGAAAGTCCCCGCCTGGCTGCCGACGCCGCGCCGCTAAGGATCGTCCAGATATCGGACGTGCACGTGGGCAACCTGGTCAGCGGCAAACGGGCCAGGAAGGTGGCCGACGCCGTGCAGCGCCAGAAACCGGACCTGATCGTTTGTACGGGCGACCTGATCGACGGCCCCATGCCAGACGAAGACGAAGTCGCGGCGGCCTTCGCCTCCATGGAGGCCCCCCTGGGCAAATTCGCCATCACCGGGAACCACGAGGTGTATTACGGCGAGCAGGAAGCTATCGGCTTCATGGAACGATGCGGGTTCCGGGTGTTGGATACCCGTTCCGCGAGAGTGGACGAGAGGCTGGTCGTGGTGGGAATCTCGGAGACCTACTACTACGACAAACAGCCCGAGGCGCCTGTACTGGCGGAGGCACGGGGCCCGGGTTTCAGCCTGCTGCTCAAGCATCAACCCGTGATCGATCAAGCCAGCCTGGGCCTGTTCGACCTGCAACTTTCCGGGCATACCCATGGCGGCCAGATCTGGCCGATGCACCACGTGGTGGGCCTGTTCTACCCCCACCTCGCGGGGATGTACCGACTGGACAAGGGCTCCGCCGTCTACACCAGCCGTGGCACGGCCACCTGGGGTCCCCAGATGCGCATTTTCTCGCCTCCGGAACTCACCGTCATCGAGATACGCCCGCTGTCATGACGCAGGCCTGTCCGGTCGCCCCCGCAACCGGTCGACCAGCGCCTCGAATCCGGGATGGCCCCGCAGGGCCGCGAGGTCATCGTCCCGAAGCAGGACCTCGTGGCTGTCGAAGCCCAGGCCGACGGCCTGTTCCAGGCGCTCCACGGCCTGCTCCCTCTTCCCCAGTTTCGCCAGGACGCACCCCATGTTGTACCGGGCTTCCACGGAATCGGGATCGATCCTTGCCGCCTCTTTGAACGCCGCAAGGGCCGCGGCGTGGTCACCGGTGCGCAGGCGCAGCAGCCCCAGGTCGTTGTGGGCAAGGAAGTGGGACGGAAACAGCTCCATCACCTTCATGTACTCCCTGACCGCCTGGTCGTACAGCCCCGCCCTCCTGTAAACCGTGGCCAGGGCGTAGCGCAACGCGGTGTTCTCCGGATTGCGGCGGACCTTGTCCTCCAGGTTTTCGGCCGCTCGGGCTTCGGCTCCGGCAATGGCCCGCTCCGACCGTATGAGACCGGACAGGGACTGTTTATGCTCCGGGTCGATGGACAGCGCCCTGGTAAACAGTTCGTTGGCCTTTTCCAGGTTGCCCCGCTTGTACTCGGCAAGCCCCCGCAGGTGCCATGCGTCGACCATGGCCGGATCAAGCCGCAGCGCCCTCTCAAGCGCAGACAGGGCTTCTTCGAGTTCCCCCCTGGCTATGCGGGCCCGTGCGAGGTTGGTCCAACCAGTAACGAAAAACGGGTCGCACTGAACCGTCTTTTCGAACCAGGCAACGGCCTGACCGGTTTCACCCAGCGCCAGCAGCACGTTGCCCAGGTTGTTTCTGGCCGCGCATATCGGCGGGTCCAGCAGAACCGCGGTCCGCAGCGCCCGCAGGGCGTCGCGGGTTCTGCCCAGCCGTTGCAGGGCCGCCCCCATGCCGTTGTGCACCCTGGAATCCTCCCTGTGGAGGGCAAGGGCCGTTTCAAACCGGTCCAGGGCCTTTTGCGGC
The DNA here is from genome assembly GCA_046542385.1 of Desulfatibacillaceae bacterium. GTDB lineage: Bacteria > Desulfobacterota > Desulfobacteria > Desulfobacterales > Desulfatibacillaceae > JBKHBM01. The sequence continues at coordinate 2,510 of JBKHBM010000088.1, forward strand.
ATGTTCCGATAGCGGGTCAGAAACACCCCGTAGTCCGTGTGCAGCAGGTAGTGATCCGGCCTGGCCGCCAGGGCCTTTCGAAAATACTCCTCCGCCTCGTCCACTCTGCCGCCGCGAAGATGGAAATCCGCCAGAATCCTGTACGCCTTGTGATTGTCCGGCTCCACCCGCGCCGCGTGGGAAAACAGCAGCACCGTGTTCCCCCACAGGGCCGCCTGCCTGCCGCTGGCGATGGTGCAGGCGACCAGGAAGACGGCTCCCGCCACGGCCGCGGCCCGCAAGACAACCCGCCTCCTGCCGGCCATCGCCACGGCGCCCCATGCAAGGATGATGGCAAGGCCCGTGTACGGCACGTAGGTGTAACGGTCCGCGTAGCGATGTATCCCTATCTGGACAAGACCGCTCACCGGCAGGAGCGTGACCAGGAACCACAGCCAGCCGGTAAGCAGATACGGCGAGCGATGTCGCCACGCCACCCCCCAGGCCGTGATCCCCGCGACCAGGATCAGCCCGGCCAGCACCGGCCAGACAGGGGGAGCGCCCTCCAGCGGATAGATCGGGGACATGGGCCAGGGCCAGAACAGCTTTCCCGCATACGCGGCCACGGCGGCCAGGGCCAGCCCGATCCTGCCCCAGGCCCCCAGGTTTTCCGCCGCTCCTACGGGCGTCGTCCCTCCATGCGTGGAGTGTGCGACATAAATAACGGCGGCCGCGATTCCGGCAAGCAGAAACAGTGGCAGCTTCTCAAGGATCAGCCGGCCCGCGCCCGGGCCGTCCTTTCCGAACCGGGAAAGGGGCCAGTAGTCCAGAAGCAACAGGACCACCGGCAGAGTCACCAGCATCTGCTTGGACAACAGGCTGAGCACGAACAAGGCGCATACGCCAAGGTACCGGCCGACGGTGCGCCTCTTCAGGTACGCGGTCCACGCCCACAGGGCCAGGAACCCGAAAAACGTGGACAACACGTCCTTTCGCTCCGCCACCCACACCACGGACTCCACGTGCATGGGATGCAGCGCGAACAGGCCGGCCACGAAGGCGCTGCGCCAGAACGCCCCGGTCATCTTGTTGAACACCAGAAAAAGAACCAGTGTGGACAGGACGTGGAGCAGCACGTTCATGAGATGGTGGCCGCCGGCATTCATCCCGAACAGTTCCACGTCCAGCATGTGGGAAAGCCAGGTCACGGGGTGCCAGTTGGCCATGTGGGTGGTGGTGAACGCCCACCGCGCGGATTCCAGGGTGAGGCCCGAGCTCACCCGGGGGTTCTCGAACACGTAAACCTGGTCGTCCCACAACAGGAAATGGTGCCGCACCACCTGTCCGTAGGCAACGAGGGTAAGCAGGGCCAGAATATACAGAACCAGGGCCTTCTTGCTCATTCACCCTCCAGGATGGGCCGGATCGCCATGCGTGTTCAGCCGGAATGTCGGCGTTCCCGGGGCGGCCCTTTCAGGCCGGACTCCTCTGAAATGATACTTATCAATTTGATTATATTCGGTATTTCCGGGAAGGTCATCACGTGTGCAATACTCCGCGAAACCGCGGGTTGTCAAGGAAAAGCTGGCCGCTCAACCCTACGACCGGAGGCGGGGAGAACACCCCTTTGCGTGACGGCGTCCCCACGGACGGATACCGCACCGTCATGGCATTGGGCAATGGACGGGCGTGTACCGGCTCACGCAGGCATGGCCGGCCGGGACCTGCTTTCGGCCCGGTCCCGCCGCCGCGTCATCCCAGCCCCAGCAGCGTACCGCCCTGGTAGATCACGAACGCCATGACCCACGCGAGCGCGGTGCTGTATCCGACGGACACCGCCATCCACTTGACGGAGTTGGTCTCCTTTTTGATGGTGGCTACCGTGGCAAGGCAGGGGACGTACAGGAGCACGAAAACCATGAACGCATAGGCGGAGAGCGGGGTCATGCCCCCGGCCTCCAGTTCCCGGGCAAGCCGGGCCTCGCCCTGCTCCTCCACTCCCACGGCGTGAAGTATGCCCAGCGTCGAGATCACCACCTCCTTGGCCACGAACCCCGTGAGCAACGCCACGCTGGTCCGCCAGTCGAACCCAAGGGGCTGGAACACGGGTTCGATCCCCCTGCCGATCATGCCCAGGTAGGAACGTTCCTTGAGCGTTGCCTTGTGTCCCCTCTCCATTGTGGAGAGCTCGGCCGACATGTCCGCGCGGAGGTCGTCGGCCCGCTGTTCGGACGCGGCCCCGATGCTCTCGGAATACTCGGCCCTTACCCTGGCCCGCTCCTGTTCGTAGGCGGCGGTGAGATCGGGGCTCCGCGGGAAGGTCGACAACACCCAGATGATGATGGAGCCCACCAGGATCACGCCTCCCATGCGGCGCAGAAACATCTTGCTGCGGTCCCACATGTGGATGAGAAGGCTCTTCGCCATGGGCACCCGGTAAGGCGGCAGTTCCATGACGAAGGGCGCGGCGTCCCCCTTGAGAATGGTCTTTGAAAACAGCCGGCCCACAAGGATGGCCACCACGATTCCCAGGAGATAGAGGGAAAAAATCACGTTGCCGGCCCGCGCGGTGAAAAACGTGCCGGCCAGGAGCACGTACACGGGCAATCGCGCCGAACAGCTCATGAGCGGATTGATGAGTATGGTGAGGATGCGGTCCCGTTCACTCTCCAGCGTACGGGTGGCCATGATGGCCGGAACATTGCACCCGAAACCCATGAGCAGGGGGATGAAGGATTTGCCGTGCAGGCCCAGCATGTGCATGACCTTGTCCATGAGAAACGCGGCCCTTGCCATGTAGCCGGTGTCCTCGAACAAGGCGATGCAGAAAAACAGGATGAGGATGTTGGGCAGAAACACCATTATGGAGCCGACGCCGGCGATGACGCCGTCCACCACCAGCGACTGGAGCATGCCGTCGGGCAGCACCGACGCGGACACGCCCGCAAGCAGTTCCACGCCGGATTCTATCCAGGCCATGGGGTAGGCGCCCAGGGTGAAGGTCAGCTGAAACATGGCCCAGACAAAGAAAAAGAATATGGGAAAACCCAGAAACCGGTTTGTGAGGACGAGGTCGATGCTCCGGGACACGTCCATGCGCTTTTCCGCCGAGCTTTTCACCACCTCCCGGACCACTCCGGCGATGTAGCCGTATCGCTCCTCGGTCATCACAATCTCGGGTTCCTCGTCGTACAGGTCCGCCAGCCGCTGCCGCCACTGCGCCACCTCCTCCAGCAGGCCGTCGGCGGCCGTGCCGTCGGCCGCGGCCACGCGCTCCCTGACCACCCTGTCGTCCTCCAGCAGCTTGATGGCGCACCACCTCGGGGTGTGGGGCACAAGGTCGCCCAGTTCGTCCAGCAGCCGCTGGCGCACCGCGGCTATCGCTTTCTCGAAGTCCTGGTTGTAACGGACCCTGCGGTCCCGGGGCGGGGTGTAGTCGCACTCCACCACCTCGACGATCCTTTGCAGAAGTTCCCTGGTCCCCTCGTTCTTGTTGCCCACGGTGAACACCACCGGGACCTTCAACAGGTCGGACAGCTTGTCCGCGTCGATGTAGGTGCCGCGGGACCTGGCCACGTCCGCCATGTTCAGCACGAACAGGACGCGCGCGTCCAGTTCACGCAACTGGGTGGCGAGATACAGGCTTCGCTCGAGGTTGCTGGCGTCTATGATGTCCACGACCACGTCCGGTTTTTCGTCCAGGATGAAGTCGCGGGCGACGATCTCCTCGATGGAGAAGGTGGTGAGGCTGTACGTGCCGGGAAGGTCCACCACCTTCAGTTCATAGTCCTCGTAGGTAACCCGGCCTTCCTTCTTCTCCACGGTGACGCCGGGCCAGTTGCCCACTTTCTGGCGCGTGCCGGTGAGGTTGTTGAAGGTCGTTGTCTTGCCGGAATTCGGGTTGCCGGCCAGCGCGACGGTGAGCTGCTTCCTTTTGTCGGTCATGTGGGGCTTCCGTATCTGTCAGGCGGGCTCGTCCGCCGTGTCGGGTTGCATGGTGATGTGCGCCGCTTCCTCCACACGCAGGGAAACGTGGCTTCCCTTGATGGTCACTTCCATGGGGTCCTGCAGGGGAGCGTATTTTTCGACGAACACGCGGGAACCGCGCAGAAAGCCCATTTCCAGAAGCCTTCTGCGGAATCCGCCCGTGCCGCCGACCTTGACGATGGTCCCACCCTGGCCCTCCCTCATCTCGCTCAACCGCATGCCGCACCTCCGTGTTCCAGCGGCTCGACCAAAATTTTGTCCGCGAGTCCCCGCCCCAGGGCATAGCGCTTTCCGTCCACGGCCACGACCACCTGCCCGGCTCCGTTGTTGGTGATGACCTCAAGCACGTCGTCCACGCGGATGCCCATGGACAACAGCCGCATCCGCGCACCCGCCCCTCCGGACTGCTCCCGCACCACGACCTGTTCCCCACGGCGTGCGGACAACAGGGACATGCGTCCCTGGCGTTCGGCCAGGCAGGAGGGGCAGATTCCATACAGTTCCATCCGGTGCGCCAGCATGTGGAAGCCGGTACGGGCCGCCACTTCGGCCTGCAGGCGCTCCAGTTCGTCATCGGCGAACTCGGTGATGGCCCCGCACTTGGTGCAGATCAGGTGGTCATGGTGCTGGCCCAGGTGGCGGTGCTCGTACATCGCCTCCCGGCCCTCGTGGTTTTCGAAGGTCCGCTTCTCCGCAAACCCGTAACGGCACATGAGGCGCAGCGTTTCGCGAACGAACTCGTCCTCGAGGTCGTACCCGGCACTTTTCAGCATGGCGTACAACTGCTCCGCCGTGATGTGCTCCTCGGTGGAAAGAAAGGTCTCCAGAATCGATACCCGGTCCTCGACCCGGTCGATGCCCTGGTCGCAAAACAGCTTTCGAAACTGCTCGATTTCCTGGTTGTGGGTGCGTTCCATCTGTCCCCGTATTTCCCTTGAATTCCGGTTTCGGTCCGTCCAAACCCTGGGTTAATGGTAATCGCGGCAGGGTTTTGTGTCAATGCGAAGCCGGCGCCCAGGGACCGTGCGCCGGCCCGTGCCGGTGTCGCAGGGAGGGTGCAAGCCCCTGTAAAAACTAGACTTTTTCGGTAGGAATTAATTCCTCCGAAAACGATCGACAACATATTGAAAAACCGGGTGGTTGTAAAGAAAAAGTTAAGCGCGGCGAAAAAAATATGGCCCCCCTGCCTGTCCGGCCTTTCCGGTGCCGCGTCGCTATGTCTTTTGCCGTGGTCAGGCCCCGGACAATCGCGAACGCCCCATGACAGGCTGCTGAAAATCCGGGATCGACAATCCGTGCAGGAACGCCGGGAGGAGAAGCGGACGCATTACGCGTAGGGTGGCCTGCAACCGGGAGGCCGCATCCACGAAAAGTGCCTTGCGAAGCGCCCTCCCGAATTCATGCGGACGAAATCCCGAGTCCGTGACGAGAATATTGAATAATCTTTCAGGAACCCCATAAATCGGGCTTTCCGCGTGTTCTTGAACAAATCTTCGTTTCACCCGTTGGGTGAAAGGATTTTTCGCCCTTGCGCCGCGGCCTCATGCGACGCGTTCGTTGCGTCAGCGCCCATGCTACGGGAGCCATGGATAAATTGCCCCGTGCCCCTCACGGATTCCGGCCCAGCAGCACGGCGCGGACCGGAGAGGCCTCGCCGCCGCGTATTTTCAAGGGAAAACAGGCCAGGGTGTAATCACCCGCGGGCACTCCGGCCAGGTTCGCGTTTTCCAGTACGAGGACATCCGCCGCGGACAGAGCGCGATGGACCGGGTAGGCCGGATCGTCATGAGCATCCACGGACCAGGCGTCGATGCCCACCAGGGACAACTCCAGAGCCACGCATTTTTCCGCGGCGCGGGCCGAGACATACACGAAATGCTTGTCGAACACCCCGCGCGCGTTGAGGCCGGATGTAGAGTTGTTCGTGCGGAACAGCACGGCCGCGCCAGGAGCCAGGTCGCCCGGCACATTGACGGGCTCCACCGGGCCCGCCCCTGGTACGTCCACCATCCGGGCGGGAACCAGGAACCTCCCGATCTCGAACTGGTCCAGCGATTTGCCGCCGGGGTGAAAATGCGCCGGGGAATCCAGGTGCGTCCCAGCGTGGGAGGAGATGGTCAGTACGGAAGCGTCGCTGTGGTGGCCGTGCTCCATGCTGCTGGCAAGCTCCCGGGAAAACGGCGTGTCGCCGGGATAGGGAGCCACCTCGTCGGGAAGGGACAGGGTGATGTCGTATATCCTTTCGTAGTGCATGGCGTTCTTTTCCCCGGTGTTGCCCAGAGTTTTGGAGGGACTTATCAGCCTGTTGAAAAACGCGATCTGCGCAGTACGCGCTTCATTTCTCGTCAACGCGGCGTACCGTAAGTACGCCTTACTCCTCGGAATTCGTGCGCCTTGCATCTCATCGTTTTTGAACAGGCTGTAAATCCCTAGTTTTTCAACGGGCTGTTATGCCCGCCATCGCGCGGGCGACTGTGTCAAGCCGATGAATCCGCCATACCGCGCGGGCTCCTCCCGCACCATGCCGGGAAAGGCGCCGGCCAGGTGCAAACCCGGCCCTGCAATCAACCATGACACGGGATGGCGCCCCCCAATCAAGCGGGGCGCCCCCTTCCGGAAGCGCCCCGCGGTTGATTCATCCCGGTTTGTCGGCAATGCCGTTACAAGACGGGCCTAACGCCCGGATACGCTTCCCCGCCGACGCCCGCGCAAGGCGGCCATGCCGGCGATTCCCAGAAGGAACAGGGCTGTTGCCCCCCTCCCTGCACCGGCTCCGGCCACCGTGTCCACGAAGCAGGAATCACCATCCGAGTACGCCGGGTAGTACGAGCCCCCGGACATGGGGTCCTGTATGTAACCAACGGCCGGATTGGTGTCATAGGGCCCGTTGTCCTGAATCACCACGGTCACCGACATGCGGTCCGGACTGATCACCGCGCCGTTGGTTCCGCCGGAGTTTCTGTAAACGCTGACAAAGTCCACCCAGCCGGTGGACGACGTGTACTTGTACCACGACATGGAACGGGGCAGACTGGACGGCAGATGGAAGGTCAGGGTCACGGCCGAGGCGCCGCCGGTGGCCGCGTTGACCCGGAAGATTCCATAAGGCCTGCGGTCCGGCATGTCGATCGACGGGACCTGGCTGGACGTGAGGAAGGTCACGTTCGTGAGGGTGCCGGAGTCCGCCACCACGCCCATGACCGGGTTCCCGCGTCCATTGGTCTCCAGATAGGCGATTTCGGGAACATTGGCGCGTATCGCGACCCGGCCGTACGCCTCGGCTGCCACCGCCTCGTGGGCGGCCGTGGTGGGATGGATCCCGTCCCAGAACATGTAGCCGTCCGCCTCGTCGAATCCCAGTCCCTGTTCCAGCGCGGTCATGCTCGTGTTGGTCAGGTCGTACTTCTCGGGATTGGCGACCGCGTCCTCGAACATGTCGTACATGTCGGAGGTGTAGAGCCTGACACCCGGATTGGCGGTGATGAACTGGCCAAGAGCGGCGTCCAGCTGCGTGTTGAACGACTCGCTGTAAGTCGTCAGCGTGGCGGAGTCTTTGGTCCCGGCATACTCGGGTGTCGAGCCGAGGTCGGGAAGGCTGTTCACCAGAATGTACTCGGCGCCCAGGCTGTCCACCAGCACCTGCAGGCCCCCGGCAACGTTGTTCACGGCGTCGGTAATCATCTGCGGCCCGCCCCCGTTGCCCTGGAGCGCGGCGAACACGTCGTTGGCGCCTATCCACACCGTCACCAGCGAGTCATCCGGCACCGTCATCCCGTAAGCATCCCAGTAGCCCACCTGGCCCAGAAAGCCCAGGGGCTCCTGTGACGAACCGGTCTGCGCGCCACCGAAGGCGTTGTTGATGAGCACGTTCTGCGTCATGGGCGTGGCATCGGCCATTATGGAGGTGAGCAACTGGGTCTGCGTTATCCCGAAGCCGTCGGCAAGCTGCTCCACCCACACGGGACCGTTGGACCAGCGGCCGTTGTAATAAAAGTCCGGGTCCGGCTGCGTGCCCGTGGTTGCCTGGTACACGTTGCCCGAATCGCTCAGGCTGTCGCCAAAGGCCACGATCACGTCATAGTCGGACTTGTGCGGCGGAGCCGGATACCCGGCGCCGCTGGGATCCTCCACCACGCCGATGGTGTTGTTCGTGTCGTACTGGCCGTTGTCCGTGATATGGAGGGTCACGGTCCGGCGGTCCTCGCTTATCACGGCGCCCTGGGCCCCGGCCGTGTCCGCGTACACCTGGACGAAGTCCACGAACTGGCCGCCGACGTACTTGAACCAGCTGTATCCCGCGGGCAGCGGTTCAGGCAGGTTGATTTTGATCTCGGCCACGGTTTCGCCCTCCTCGAGGGTGGACTTCACCTGCACAAGCCCGTAAATCAGGTCGTTGGGCTTGGTGGCCGCGTTGATGGTGTCCGGATCGACAAAGGTCACGATGTCCAGGGAGCCGGTGGTGCTGGTCATGCCCAGGACGGCGCCACCCGCTGTTTCGTTCTGGAAGTACAGGGAGCCGACGGGCGACTCCAGAAAAATGTGACCATACACCTGTCCGGCGATGACCTCGTGGGCCGCCGTGGTGGGATGGTCCTCGTCCCAGAACAGGTAGCCGTCAGCCTCGTCGAATCCCAGTCCCTGGTCCAGCGCCGGGGAGGTCACGTTCGTGATGCCGTAGAGGCCCGGGTTCCGGGAAACCTGGTTGAACAGGTGCAGGGTGTCGTACGTGTACAGGTTGACGTTGGGATATGCCTGCTGAAAGGCCTCCAGCTCCGCTTCCAGGAGCGCGTTGAACTCGGCGGACAGGGGGATGTTCATGACCAGGATGTCCGTGGCGCCGTAATCCTCCAGTTCCTCCAGGCCCGTTCCGATATTCTCCACCGCGGCGGCCATCACCGCCAGGGCATCCTCCGGTGTCTCGAAATCCTCCCACAGGAAATCATTGGCCCCGATCCATACCGTGACCAGGGTGTTGGCGGGGATCGTACCGAAAAAACTCCCGAAGTAATCGAGTTGATCCAGAAAGGGGGGCGGGAAATCGGCCTGGCGATCGAGAACCATGGGTATGCCGGTCTCGGCTCCGCCGTAAGCGAAGTTGAACAGACTGCCGTCGAGGGTGGGTCCCATGACGCGCTCGCCCCTGCGTGACATTTCCAGCACGTCCTGAATCAGGTAGGTCTGCTCGATGTCCAGGAAGTCGGCGAGGTACTCGACCCACACCGGACCATTGGAAAAACGGCCCTGCCAGTAGTCGAGAGGATCGGGTTGTGTCCCGCCGGTGGCGGCAAACACATTGCCGGAATCGGTGAGGCTGTCGCCGAAGGCGACGATCTGGTCGAACTGGGGGGTGGTGGGCGCGGCTTGCACCATGGCGCCGGAAGCTCCTACAAGCAGCAGCAGGGGCAGCAGCATTGCAAGGAGCGCGGTTCTACGAAGCAAGGATGGAATTCGCATGGTCTTCTCCATTGGCTAGGGTGATGAAATTAAGGTTGGATACGTCAGATCGGGGGATTGGTCAGTGTGAATGGCAGTTTAGGTTAGCGGACCACGAGTGTCAACTGTTATCATTCCATTTAAAACAGGTCAGACATCTATCCCGCAGCGGGTCACGCGCCGGTTGCCGAACACGTCCACCCCCAGAATCTCCACCTCCCGGGGACACGCATTCGGCGCCGCAATTTCCACCGAGTCCGCCAGGAGGTTGTCCCTGCCCCGCCTCCACGCGCACCACGACGACTTGTGCGGCTTTGTCGTATCGCCCGGAGCCATGTCCACGGACCACAGTTCCAGGTAGTCAAATCCCGCGTTTTTCGAATGCCCGGACAGGTCCGGTTCCCCGCGCAACGGGCCGGGCAGTACGGGTTGAAAACCTTCGATGCTGACCTGGACCGCGCGGCCGTCATCGGTGCGCCGCGCCGAAGCCTCCAGCACCGGCTCCGCATCGGGGTCCTGCTCCGGCCCGGCCCGGAAAACATCAAAGCCGGGGGCGGGCATTCCCCCGCGTTCCAACAGAGAGCCGGTTTCCAGCATACGTTTTCTGGTGACCTGCACGGCCAGGGCCCCGGCGTCGGCCGCGATCCAACGCCTTCCCAAGCGGGCCGCCACGGCCGGCGTGGTGCCCGATCCGCAGAAGAAGTCCGCCACCAGGCCCCCGGGATCGGAGCACATGGAGATGATCCGGGCGAGAAGCTCCTCGGACTTCTGGGTGGGATAGTAGAGCTTTTCCCGGTCCGTGGGAGAGGCTATGCGCTTCACGTCCGCCCACCAGTCGCACACCGGCGTGCCCTGGGGCCGCAGCGCCGCGTTCCCGCCCTTCACCGCGGTCCTGCCCCGGCCCACGGTCCCGGGAGTGTACGGACGATACACCGGGTTGTACGTCCATCTGTCCGTTTTGGTGTACCAGAATACCGTGTCGTGTTTTCTGGGCAGTTCGTTGCGGGGTATCCCGCCGCCGCTGTAGCACCAGGCAATGGCGTTCCGGAAGCCGGGGCCGCCGCCGGCTGCCGCGCCCATGCCGAACACCTCGTCCAGCAGCACGCGTACATATCCGGCGGTCCTCCAGTCCACGTGCACGAACAGGCTGCCCGTGTCGGACAGCAGTTCGCGGAACAGAACCAGGCGGGGGTGGAGCATGTCCAGGTAGTCCGCCAGCCCTCCTTCCCAGCGATCCTCGTAGGCCGGGACGTCAACCCTGCAGGGCGTGTTCCCCTGCCCCACGAGAACCCTGGCCGACCTGGCCGCGTTGGCGCAAAACGGCGGATCCACGTAGATCAGGTCCAACCGGCCCCGGTGTGTACCAAGCAGCGCGGCTGCCGCCTCGGCGTTGTCTCCGTGGAAGAGCATGCCGGGTCCCGTCCCGTCGCCGGGATAGTGCTCCAGGGGACGAGGCCGGGAAGCCGTGTCCGCCGACCGTCCCAGGACGTCCGCCGTGTTCCGCCGCCCCGGCCACCCCAGCGCCACCGCGCCCTTGCCCTTGTTCGTCCGATTCCCCATGTTCGCCTCCGGCTCCACAACACGTCGAAATGCACCGGGGTGTCAAGCCATATCCGCCCGCCGGATATCTGATGAGTAAGCCATAACAGCCCGTTGAAAAACTCGAAATTGGCAGCCTGTTCAAAAACGATGAGATGCAAGGCGCACGAATTTCGAGGAATAAGGCGTACTTATGGTACGCCGCACTGACGGGAAATGAAGCGCGTACTGCGCAGATCGCGTTTTTCAACAGGCTGATAAGATCGAAAATCACGCCTCGAAAAAGCAAAGCTCCGCTGTCAGGGACAGCCGGCCTGCGGAACAAAGGGGTCAACCCACGGTTTTCCCGGTTTCCGCTTTTCCTTCCCGGGCCTGGTTCCGCACCGGGTAGCGGGAAAGCCGTCCCCTTTCGCGGGCCGCCGTCGACCAACCCACGAGGAAATGCTCTTCCAGTGTGACGCATTTAACTGTCCGCGGGTGAAATATGCTGTATGATGTTCTGGTTGAGCGTTTCCCCGGCGCTGAATATCGACCACGGCCCCGCCGGGGCCGGGTTTGCGAAAGGAGCCTCCTGTGCGAAGCATGTCCGCCGTCATGATACTGGTCCTTGTCCTGCTTCCCATTGCCGCCCCCGCCGGGGGCGACTCGTGGAAAAAGGCGGGGGAAAAGGACGGAGTGACCCTGTACCAGCGAGACCATGAGGGCCGATTCGTGGACGACTTCAAGGGCGTGGTCATGCTGGACGTTCCGGTGGAGAACATCGGCGCCGCCCTTCTGGACGTTGACGCATACACGCACTGGTTCGACCGGTGCACGAAAATGGAAGTGGTCCGCACCAACGATCCCTACGACCTAATCCTTTATCTGACCATGTCCTCGCCGTGGCCGGCCAGGGATCGCGACGCCGTTATCCGGGCCACCTGCGACGTCGACCTGGAAACCGATTTCGCGCACGTGCACATCCGCAAGGACAGCGACCTGTACGAACCGGCGGACGGCAGCACGGTTCGCATTCCGCACACGGACCAGCACTGGTACCTCGAAACCGTGGCTCCGGGCAGGGTGCGTCTCACCTACATCAACGACACGGACCCGGGCGGCGACATCATGGGGTTTCTGGTGAACCTGGTGACCAGAATGGTGACTCACAACTCGCTGGTGAACCTTCGGGAACTGGTGAAGGATCCCAGGTACGCGGAAGCGGGCAAGGCCCTTCGCGCCGACCTGGTCCGGCGCGAACGGGAGAACAAGGCACTCGAAACCAGGCAGGCTCAGGGCACCGGCAAGGGCTCGGACGTCCTGGCCGGCGATCGACCACAGTGAACATGCCAGAACCCGAATCCGTCCCCGGGGCCGGGACAAAGGGCGGAACCTCCCTCTTCCGGCTTTCGTGCCTCGTTCTGTCGATCCTGGCTGTCTGCGGCGCCGCCTTCGGTGCTGACCAGGTATGGAAACTGGTCCAGGAAGGATCCGGCGTATCGGTCTACGCCCGGGACGTCATCGCCCACCCCATTCACGAGTACCTCGGAATCGGCGAGGTCGCCGAACCGCCTGAAGTCATCGGCGCGGCATTGATGGACGTGCCTTCCTTCAAGAAGTGGTTCTACCGCTGCCGGGAAATCCGGACCCTGGAGGCGCGGCCCGGTTTCGACTACGTGATCCACATCACCATCGACTCGCCCTGGCCCTTCGCGGACCGGGACGTGGTGGTGGACGCGGACACGGAGATCGACCTGGACCGCATGGCGTTCAGGGTGCACGGCACCCCCACCACCCATCCGGACGCTCCCGAGGTCCCCGGCGTGGTGCGCATAGCGGCCACGGAACACACCTGGACCGTGGAACCCCTGGCCGACGGCGGCACCAGGGTCGGATATCAGCACCACACGGACCCCGGAGGCGACGTCCCCTCCATGTTCGCCAACATCGCGTGCCGGGTCCTGGCCCATCAGTCCCTGGTGAATTTCGCCGAAGTGGTTCGGTCTCCGGTTTACGAGAAGGAAGCCCGGGAGGTCCTGGAGCGTTTGCGCGAGGAGTTCGGCGGAGCCCCCGGCCACGCGCGGTAGGGCCGGGAGGCTGCGGGGCGAATCCGTCCCGAGGGTTTGGAACAAACACCATGCCCGTACCCTTCAGGGATTTCCGGCCGGCATATCCCCATCAGCCTGTTGAAAAACGCGATCCGGCCGCTCAAATGCCTCCATGTGTCACCATGAAGTGGGTTTATGAATGATTGTGCCATCTTTGCAGCGGTATGGATCAGAAAATTGATTGAATTTGTATGCGGAACTCTTTATTTTGAAAGAACCAGGCGCCAACTGCTCCAGCATCTTGTTTTTTCTTCTGTACGGGAAAGCAAATATAACCCTATTTTTACTGAAAATTTTATTTACGCTTCTCACTGCAGGAGCAATATCCGTGTCCCCACTCAGTATTACCGCCATGTTACAGTCACTCTCAACGAATATTTCGACCAGTTTTACGGATATGGCAACATCTGTTTCCTTTTCCTCGTGATTGAACCATTTGTGCTTGCATGACGGACATACTGCCGCCTTTTGTTTGAATTGATGCATTTTTACATGTATGCCGGTATCCACGAGGCAGTTTATTAAGGATTGGTGCCTTCCTACGACTCCTGGATCAATGGCCGTTCGGTGATGTGCGTAAGCCGAGAAATAGTATACTTCGCCCAACCGCACCTTCTCGCCGGCTACGCTGGTGTAATGGGGATGGTAGTTGTATAACATTTGCTTGATATTCAGCCACTTGGTTGAAGTTCCAAGGTCACGTTGAGCTTCGCGGGTGGAATGGTAGAGGTTGAATCCGTCCACGAGAAAACAAACCCTGATCATATGCAACCCTTTGGGAATAATGGGGATCTCAACAAACAGCCACGCGCAAAAAAAACCCGCCAGGTCGTAACCCGGCGGGGGGCCGGAAAGACCTCATGGGTCTTTCCGGGGATGACTTTGACCATTAATTTTACTATCGGCCGTCCAAATGTCAAGACAAATTATCGTGACACGGGTACGTCACCTCATCCTTCCTCATCCACCTTCACGACCCTCCCGGCGCCACCGTCCACCCGAATCACCTCCCCGGCCCGGATGCGATTCCGTGCCCCGGAGACCCCTGTCACGGCGGGGATGCCGTATTCCCGCGCCACGATGGCCGCGTGGGACAGGATGCCCCCGCATTCCACCACCACGGCCGAGGCGATGGAGAACACCGGTGTCCAGCCCGGGTCCGTATTGGCGGCGACCAGGACCTCGCCGGGCCGGACTCGAGAGAGATCTTCATGGCCGTTGACGATCCGTGCGGGCCCCTCGGCGACCCCCGGGGACGCGCCGGTGCCGTACAGCCCCCCGGCGTCGGGCGCGTTCTCCCCGTGGCAGTCCTCGCCGTCCAGTATCCACTCCGGCGCGGGGCCGCGCAGATCCCTGTCGTGTTGAACCGCGCGGTCCTCGAGGTCCGGCGGGGCGGGCGCGCCATGGAGCCACATGGCGAAATACTCCTCCCTGGTAAGGTGAAAGACGTGTCCCGGATCGTCCAGGAGGCCTTGTCGGGCCAGGCGGCGGGCGGTTTCCCGTACCACCCGGCGCATGTCCGCGAGGATGAAGTCCAGGCCGTACCGCTGGTTCTCCCTGTACCGCGCATAGGCACGGGCCAGCGCCAGCACCTTTTTCGCAACGGCGACGCGCGCCGCGCCCAACGGTTTGTCGCGTATGCTTCCAAGCCAGCGCCGCTCGACGTCCTCCATGCCGCCCTCGGGGGCCGGGACCCTTGGTATGTTTTCCGGGGCGCAGGCAGCCACCATGCCGTAAACCATGTCCGGACGTTCATGCCAACGGGGCTGGTCGAGCTCCCGGGACGCCCCCCGGTGTCCGTGGAGTGACAAAAACCTTTCCAGTCCCCCGGCCAGCTCATCGCCTCCGGGCAGTTTTCGCAACATCTCTCCCGCGTCGTCCCCGGTCCCGGACAATATCTCCAGCGCGCCCGGGATCCTGGCGGCCATGGCGCCCAGTCGGCCTATCTCCCGGTTCACCTCCATGGTCAGCGTGCTTTCCGTGGCCGCCGACACCAGACGGTCGGCGACCAGCCCGTCCGGGTCGTCGCCCCACCTGTCGCCGATCCACGCACATACCAGGGAAAGCGGAAGCATGTAGGAGCCCAGCCCCCAGCGAATCTGGCGGAAATGCTCCTTCCCCATCCGATCCAGCTCCAGAAGCCTGTTCCACAAGACCTCGTCCGACAGCGAAGCCGGGTCATCGCCCAGCCTGGGGCGTATCCTTTCCGCGACATCCTTTACATACCCGGCAAGCATCCGGTGGTGCCGGAGAATGCCAGCCCTGGAATCCGCCAGCCTGGACCGGACCAGCCCGCGCACCGCCACTCCCGGCCGGAAGGGCGCCCCGGGCAACGCGGCGCGCCACGCCGGCGGCATCCAGGAAAAGTACCGTTCGAAACGCAGGGGAGGGGGCACCATCCATGCCAGGCGCCACAGGTATTCCGAATTGAAGTACACCCGGGAATGGACGCGTGCAAAAGGCTCCACGTCCAGAAGGAACCCCCATCCACAGATGCGGGCCACCTCCCCCAGGTACTGGTCGCGAATCCAGCGCCCCAGAAACGTGAACTGCAATTCGGTGGTGGATTCCGCCCAGAATTCATCACCCCAGGTGCGGGACCACGCCTCCCGGGGCACAGGCGTCGCTGTTATGGGCCGGGTCTGAAGCACCCACAGGCACTCGCCATCCCATGCCCATTCCGCGTCCTGGGGACCGCCGAACTCCCGCTCCAGCCGGCGGGCCAGGTCCGCGAACTCGGAATCGCCGATCATGTCCAGGCAGCATTCGGTCCGTTCCCCGGCCACTTCGCACGACACCCGGTTCCCGAGGCGATCGAGCTCCACCCGGTCCGGATCGGCGTGCCCGGAAACCAGGGCCTCCCCCAGGCCGGGAACCGCTTCCACGACAATCCGGTCCAGGTCCCGGCGCACGGGATGGCGGGTGAACAGCACCCCGGCGGCGCGGGCCCGGACCATGGCCTGAACCACCACCGCCATTTTCGCCGGTCCGGCGCCGTGCCGTTCACGGTACGCACCGGCGCGTCCCCCGTCCAGCGAGGCAACGCACGTGTTCACCGCGTTGCATACACCCCGGACACCGCGAACGCCGAGGAGAGTTTCATGCTGCCCGGCAAAGGAGGCCCCCGCGCCGTCCTCCCCCACGGCCGAGGAGCGAACCGCCACCTCGGCGCCATCGGGAAGAAGAGCGAGTCCCCGCTCCACCGCGTCCCGGACGGCGCGGTCTCCGGCGGGACCCCGCCCGGCGTCGAAAAGCGCCGTGGCCAGCACGAAACCGGGTGGCACGGGAAAACCGCCGCGGACAAGGCGCACCAGGTTGGCGCCCTTGCCTCCCAGGCGCCCCTCGTCCGGCGGAGTGTTCCTGCTCAGGGGATGCCAGTGTCTGGTCTTCACCGCCATGGCGCTCCGGTTGCGTGGATGGTGGACGACGGGTGGCATGGACATGACGGCCTGACAGCCTGTTGAAAAACGCGCTCTGCGCAGTACGCGCTACATTTCTCGTCAGTGCGGCGTACCATAAGTACGCCTTATTCCTC
>JBKHBM010000089.1:0-18931 GCA_046542385.1 Desulfatibacillaceae bacterium
TCGACGAGAAATGAAGCGCAACACCGCAGATCGCGTTTTTCAACAGGCTGATAAGTGTGACTGAAATAACCCTAGTCTTCCAAATTGTAACACTGTAACAGGATGGTCAGTTTCTGCACACAAGGCCTGAACCACCTCTCCGCTCGCCGTGCCGATCGCCCGAACCCACGTCAAGGCAGGCCGGGCCAGGGAATGGAAACATCATACAAAATCGTCGGCGTCTTCCGCGCGGACCGGTCCGGGGCGGCCTTGTGCGGAGCCTGTCGGCGCCGGACTTGACAAGCCCTGTTTTCGTAGGAATTTTTTAGTGCCGAGAACGGAAATTCGATCGCGACCCGGAGGACGCCAAGCGTCCCGCCCCCCTTCCGTGTTGCCGTTTTGCCGATGGAAACGGAGCAAGTACGCGTGAACCTGCGAAAGGGGAATTTTACATGACTGCCAAACGTTCATTCACCAAACACGAAAAGGACCTTCTGCGCGAGTACCGCCAAAAGATGAGCGCGGCGGAATCCACCGAGGACGTGAAGAAATTCTACTTACGGACGATCCTCGAATTGTTCGAAAGGGTTTTCGGTGACCAGGTGAACCTGGAATATGAGGACCTCAGGTGGGATGAAACGCGGGACGCTGCCCTTGAATTCCGAGCCGACGTGGAAGACAACCCGCGCTTCCGCGAGGTCTGGGACAATTCGGACCTTCCCGACATCGTCAAACGCTTCGCCGAAACGGCGAAAAACCGCTACATTCATCTGTCCAAACACCCGGACCGGACCGAAGCCAAGATGTTCAACCTTCACGACAAACCCGACCGCGAGGCCGGACCCGGGCATGGGGGCGCACGCTGATACCGGGAAATGTCGCGGTCCTGCCGTCCATGGGAGCCCCGGCCCCTGGCGGATCAGGGATCGCCCTGAATCCGTGAGCGGTCTCAGGTGGTGTGGGTACACGGAAGAGACTGGTCGGCTGCACCAAAGTACGCCGGCCGGGCTTTGACGCCGCGGATGCGCCGCATGAGGCCGCTCCGAAGGGCGAAAAATCCTTTCATCCGGTGGGTGAGACAAAAGCGGTTTGGGAACACTCAAAAAGCGCGGCTTGTTGGGTTCTTGAAGGATTATTCGATATTTCGTCACGGATTCAGGGCCGCGCCGGGATGGACGCTTCAGCAAGTGCATGGGGCGCCCCGGTCCGACCGGGGCGCCCCAATAGTTTTCGCTTCAGCCGGGTTTTGATTACCCGCCTGTTAGCAGCCCGTTGAAAAACTCGGAATTTGCAGCCTGTTCAAAAACGATGAGATGCAAGGCGCGCGAATTTCGAGGAACAAGGCGTACTTACGGTACGTCGCGTTGACGAGAAATGAAGCGCAACGCCGCAGATCGCGTTTTTCAACAGGCTGTTAGTATCCCCAGTCCTTCAGTTCAGTAACCATGTCGACGTAGAAACCGTTGGCGTCAAAGCCGGGGGTGAAGCCGACAAGCTGGTCCACGATGTTGAGATGGTCGCAGCCGGCGCTGTACCAGGAGGCGTCCTCGGTGCCGCGGAAGTTGCCCCACTTGGCGCTGTTCACGCTGACCAGTCCGTCATTGGCCCCCTCGTAATGGAGAAGGATCGGCCAGGTGGCGACGAAGTACCAGTTGCGCGCGTCGATCGCCATGGTTTTGATCTTGCCGGCCCAGCTCTGGTAGTAGATGCCGGGCATGTTGGGCGTATTGGGGTTGAAGGTGTCCTTCATGTAATCGGTGACCAGGTCCCAGCCGTTGGAAATGGTGTCGGGACTGGTGTCGCCGAAGACAAAGCCGTAGATGAAATCCAGGGAGTCGCCCACGATGCCCTGCATCCATCCGGGGAGTCCGTACATGATGACGTCGGCCACGGAACTGCCCCGATGCGGGCCGGCGATGCTGGTATGGCTGGCGACCTTGCCGGCCACGCCCAGGTTGGAGATGGCGTAGCGACTGTAGATGGTTCCGTGGGAATGGCCGATGATGTTGGCCTTGGCGGCCCCGCTGACGGCCAGGATCTGCAGCAGTTGCTCCTTGAAGTGCCGGGCCTTGTTCACCGTGGAGTCCATGCCGTTGACCGAGGTGACGTACACGTCCGCGCCCTCGTCTTCCAGGGCTTCGGGAATCCCCCACCAATAGTCCACTATGCCCAGGATCGAGGCGGAAGCGCCCATGCCGTGAGCCATGACCACAGGGTATTTGGTTTCGCAGGGAGGAGATCCGCCTCCGGCGACCGCGGCGCCGGTAAGGGCGATGAGAAGCGTGATGGCCATGGTTACGATTGTCGTGATCCTGGCTGCCTTCATGATGTCCTCCATCGGGGGGTCCGGAAATTGGTGGTGTCGGTGTTTGTTGAGTGACTGCCTGTTCAGTATGGGTCCATGATGCCAGATGGTCTGACCAGGGTAAATCGGTCAATCTTCCTAAAAAGGTCTGAATTTTCCGGACGGAAAACATGGTCTTATGGCATGGCAACAGATTTGCGACCTTCATGCTTTTCTAATGCCTACTCCTTAGAAAGCGGACGGATGATCGCTATCATCAGGTTTGAGGAATTTGATAATTTATTGTAATTACAACATATTACAAGCATTTTACCGCAACGGAAACACGTTTTGGGTTGGATCGCGATTTTTTCCCGGATGCAAAATTTTTGCCGCCCCGCTTTCATACCTCTCCCACGAAACCCATACCACACCGAAATTCGGTCGCCTTGCAAACGAAAAACACGCCCCTTTCCCGCCTTGTCTAATACCTGGGTACCAGATTCTCCACGGTCGTATAATTTCCACTCACCCGCCGGGTGAAACGAAGATTTGTCCAAGAACACGCAACAAAGCCCGATTTATGGGGTTCTTGAAAGTAGTTTCAATATTTTCGCCACGGATTCAGGTTCCGGCCCGTTCCCGCACGGCCCACCCTACCTCAATTTCCCCCCGGTTGTTACGGTTATCCTTGACACACCGGGCCCCGGTACTTATCAGAGAATGACGATATCCGACACCACCCCGGCCGGAGCAATCATGGATCCTTTGAAATCCAATATCGGACGCACCAACCGCGCGCGCATTCCCGGCCATATTCTGGTCGCGCTGCTGGCCTTCGCGCTGCTGCACGGTTGCTCCTGGAGGCCATCCACACTCCCTCCGCCGGACGCACCCGACCCGGCCTTTTTGCTCGCGGCGATCGACGCAAGGGTTGAATCCGCATCCCCCGCCAAGGGGGTGGGTTCCTATCGCGTGGACATGCCGAATCGCACCATGAGCGGACGCGTGGCCTGGATCAGCGCCCCCCCGGACCGCTTCCGGGTGGAGGTCCTCAGCCCTTTCGGCCAACCGCTGGCCGGCCTCGCCATGGACGGGGACACGCTGTATGCCCATGTACGGCCCGAGGATTTTCTATACACCGGTAGTCCGGGAACGCGTGCGGTGCGGGAGTTTCTGGGCGTCGCGCTCGAGCCTGAACATCTTTCCGAGGTCCTGGTGGGCGGCATGTTCACGATGGACCATGACCGCGCCCATGTGGAAACGTGGTATGAAGAGGGAGTGCCCGCCGGATGGGTCCTGACCCTGGTGAAGGACTGGGGCTGGGTGCGCCAGCGGATCTGGATACAGCCGGACCTCTGCAGCGTGGCCCGGTCCGTGGTGTATGAAAGGCCGTGGTTCAGCACCGTGGGGAACCCCTTGTACGAAATACGTTTTGTGCGCGTGGACGGGGACGCCCGGGAAGTGTCTTTCACCCGGGAGCCGGACGCGACCGTGCAAATCCGGTTCCAGCGGTTCTGGCCCTCGGCGGACATAAGCGGCGCGCGTTTTTCCCTCGAGTCCGCGGGGTCCGCGTCGCCATGAAGGGTCTGGCCGTGGACAAGAGCCTGGGCAGGCTGGGGCGGATGCTCCGCATGCTTGGATACGACACCGTGATTCAGGAGGGCCTGGACGACGCGGCGTTTGCCGGCCTTGCGGGAGAAAGAATCGTGCTCACCCGCTCCCACGCCGTATGCGACATGGCGCCGCCGGAACATGTCGTTTTCATCCGGGAGAACGAGCCGGAAAAGCAACTTCGCTCCGTTGCCGGAAAACTGGGCCTCGAGATGAACGAGGACCGGGTGTTCACCAGGTGTCTGGACTGCAACGTCCCGGTTCGGCCCGTACAGGCGGACGAGGTGCGGCACGAGGTGCCCGAGTACGTTTACCAGGTGCAACAGAGGTTTTCCCGCTGCCCCGTGTGCCGCAGGGTTTTCTGGCCTGGAACCCACCAGGAGCGGGGGCTTGAAAGACTGAGACACATTCTCGCCGGAACCGGCGAAACATGATTGCCACGGGCCGGAAGACGTCCGGTCCGGATCCACAACCCGGAGACCGCGCGGGACTGTTTGCGCGGCCTATATAGGAGTCCGTTGAAAAACTCGGACTTGGCAGCCTGTTCAAAAACGATGAGATGCAAGGCGTGCGAATTCCGAGGAGTAAGGCATACTCAGCGTACGCCGCACCGACGAGGAATGAAGCGCAACGCCGCAGATCGCGTTTTTCAACAGGCTGATAGGAAAGGAGCTTTTGCATGAGCAAGGAAGGAAGTCAGAATGAAGGCTGCTCTTCTGGTAGCTGCCCCTCGGGAAGCCAGGGGTCGCCAAAGATGGCCATGGGCATCCAGGACAAGATCATCGAGGATTCGCTGGGCCGCATCAGGCACAAGATTCTCGTCATGAGCGGCAAGGGCGGCGTGGGCAAGAGCAGCATCGCCGCCAACATTGCGGTGGGCCTCGCCAATCGGGGCCACAAGGTCGGCCTCATGGACGTGGACCTCCACGGCCCCAGTATCGCCAAGATCATGGGCATCGACGGCCTCCTGGACGTCACCCCGGAGAACTGGATCATCCCCGCGTCCCACGGGGCGAACCTGGGCGTGGTTTCCATGCAGGCCTTCATGCCGGACAAGGACCACGCCGTCATCTGGCGCGGCCCGGCCAAGGCCGGCGTCATCCGCCAGTTCATCGCGGACGTCCAGTGGGGCGACCTGGATTTTTTGGTGATCGATTCGCCTCCCGGAACCGGCGACGAACCCCTGACAGTGGCCCAGATGGTCAAGGACGCCCTTGCCGTCGTGGTGGCCACTCCCCAGGAAGTGGCTCTGGCCGATGTCCGCAAGTCCATCAACTTCTGCACCACCGTGAACATGAAGATCCTGGGCCTGGTGGAGAACATGGGCGCCTTCAAGTGCCCCCACTGCAACGAGATCATCGAATTGTATCCATGCGGCGGCGGGGAGATTACGGCAAAGCAGGCCGGTATCCCCTACCTCGGCAGCATTCCGTTCGATCCCGAGGTGGTCAAGGCCTGCGACGCGGGCAGACCCATCATGGACTTTGATTCGCCCACGACCTTCACCACGGCCATGTCCGGAATCCTGGACACCGTGGAAAGTCAGACGGTCAAGGCGGAGAAGTAAACACCCTTCCAAAGCCGGGCAGGAGGCCGTGCTCCCCGGGGCGGCCCCTCCCGGCCCGAAATCCGGCCGGACGGGCCGAAACTCCATGCAAATGCGCTTGAGAAGCCCGTTTACCGTGGCTTTTCAGGGATTTGTCGCCATTTTCGTCACGGATTCCGGAAAACGGCGGAACCATGCGGTTTGTCGCTCTTGAAGCCAGGTTGCGGGACTGTGCGAATGTCCGGACCCTGGGAGTCCATCCCAATTTCACCGATTATTCGCCCGAGGACCGCGAACTCATGACAACCGCGGGGAAGATATACTATCCCAGCGAATTCTACTGCCAGATGTTCACCTGCCTGGGCAAACCCACCTTTCCCGGGCCGTCCTATTACCATTTCGCCCAGAACAAGATCAGGCAGACGGCGCTGTTCGAGCTTGCAGGCATTCCTCATCCCCGAACCCGGGTGTACTACGGGGAAACCCAGCAGGAAGCCATCCTTCGTGACTTCGCCCTGCCCTTCGTGGCCAAGGAGCCCAGGGGGTCGGCCCGTGGAGAAGGCGTGTTCAGGATCGAATCCCGCGCCGGACTGGACGCCTACCTGGAGGACAGGCACGTGGCCTACATCCAGGAGCTGGTGCCGACGGACAGGGACGTCCGGGTCGTCGTCATCGGCGGAGAAGCCAGGTTCGCCTACTGGCGGATCGCTCCCAAGGACGGATTTTGCTCCAATGTTTCCAGGGGAGGCCGGATAGGCCTTGACAAGGTGCCGCGCTCCGCGGTTCGCCTTGCGGTGGAAACAGCGCGCCGATGCAGGTTCGATGACTGCGGCATGGACGTAATCCTGTCGGACGGCACTCCTCTTGTCCTGGAGGCGAACATGAAGTACGGTAGGGAAGGCTTTCGCGAAGCCGGAATCGACTACACGCACCTGATGGAGAATCTTTTGGCAGATGGCCAAATCTGATACAATACCCACGGAAATCCGGGAGCGGCTCGCCATACGGGAACGTGAGATCCTCAGCCCATGGGCGGCGCACAACGACGACGGAATACGGCGCCACCGGGAGCAGACGGCGGACCACGGCTATCGTCAGAATTTCGCCCTGGACGCGGACCGCATCCTGCACTCCCGCGCCTACACCCGCTACATCGACAAGACGCAGGTGTTTTACCTGATTCAGAACGACCACATCACCCACCGCGTCCTGCACGTCCAGCTGGTATCCAAGATCGCGCGCACCATAGCCCGTTTTCTGGCCCTCAACGAGGACCTCGTGGAAGCCGTGGCCCTGGGCCACGACATCGGCCACGCGCCCTTTGGCCACGACGGGGAAAAACATCTTTCCGAGTTGTGCGAAGCCCACGGCATCGGCACGTTCCAGCACAATCTTCAGAGCGTGCAGTTCCTGGACAGGGTGGAGCGCGGAGGGCGCGGCTGGAACCTGACCCTGCAGACGCTGGACGGCATCCTGTGCCACGACGGAGAGGTGCACAACCAGAGACTCGTGCCGGACGCCGGCAAGAGCTTCGCGGACCTGGACAGGGAGATGGCGGACAAGCATCGGAACCCGGACATGCCCCTCACTCCCATGACTCTCGAAGGCTGCGTGGTCCGCATGGCGGACACGGTGAGCTACATCGGCAGGGACATCGAGGACGCCATCCGCCTGGGCCTCGTCCAGAGGGACGACCTGCCTCGCGCCTGTGTCAAGGTTCTTGGCGACACCAACGGGACCATTGTGCACAACCTTGTCACGGACATCATCACCAACAGCGTAAACAGGGAGTACGTGACCCTCAGCGGTCCGGTTTCGGAAGCCCTGCGCCGGCTCAAGGATTTCAACCTTGAGAGGATTTACCGGAATCCGGAGGTGAAGACCCATGGCTCGCGGATACGGGAACTTTTCCACCTTTTGTGGGACCGCTTTCTGACGGACCTTCGGGAAGGCAGGGAGGACTCGGTGCTGTTCAAGCGGTTTCTTGGAGACAAATCCGACGACTACCTTGGCAGGTTCAAACCCGAGGAGATGGTACGCGACTTCATCGCGGGAATGACCGACCAGTATTTTCTGGACCAGTGCCCCCCGGAACTGCGCCTGGAAGCGAGACGAATGCCATGACCATGGCTCAGGAAAGGGCCTATCGTTCCCTCATGTCCCGCGGGGACCTCGTGTCCTTCCGTGTGGTGGTGGAGCAGACCGACCTGTGGTGCCTTGCCGCGAAGGACCTGTCCCGCCAGGCAAGGGAACTCGTGCTGGACTGCCGGGCCAGGATTACCGGCGTGATCGACCGCCATCCCGGGTTCGCCGAATCCCTCACGCCCTGGGAAACCGGCGGCCCCATCCCCTCGATTGCCCGGCGCATGGCCCAGGCGGGAGCCGCCGCCGGAACCGGCCCCATGGCCGCGGTGGCCGGAGCCATCGCCGAATTCGTGGGCATGGGGCTGATGGAGATGTCCGCCGACGTGGTGGTGGAAAACGGCGGAGACGCCTTCGTCCATGTCGGGGGCGGGCCCTTCACCGTGGCGGTGCATGCCGGGAGATCCCCACTGTCCGGCCGGATCGGCCTACGCCTGGATTGCGATGGCCAGCCCCTGGCGATTTGCACGTCGTCGGGCACCGTGGGCCACTCCCTTTCCATGGGCAAGGCGGACGCCGCCGTGGTGGTGTCCCGCGACGCGACGCTTGCCGACGCCGTGGCCACGGCCATGGGCAACCGCGTCCTCTCCCCCGGAAACGTCCAGACCGCGGTCGAGTTCGGAAAAAACGTGTCCGGGGTTCTGGGTGTCCTGGTGGTCGCGGACGAGTCCATGGGAGCATGGGGAGACCTGGAAATCGTGCCCTTATAGGTGTTGCAAAGACAAAGAAACCTTGAAATTTCAAGGAAAAACTAGTACTGCTCTCCCTACGATCGAAACCGGAAGCAGAAAAGAGATTGTTGCCATGAAGACCATGTGGGCGCCCTGGCGCATAGAGTACATCCTGGGCGAAAAAGAGACCGGTTGTGTGTTCTGTCTGGCCCTTGGTGAGAAAGACGACCTTACCCTGTACAAAGGGGACAGGACGTTGGTCGTCATGAACAAGTTCCCTTACGCCAACGGGCATCTTCTCGTGTCTCCCACCCGGCACGTCTTCGGCCTGGACGAACTCTCCGTCGAGGAACTTGGGTTGCTCACCAAAACGGTGGAGCGTTCCATTGAAATCGTCAAAAGAGTCATGAACCCCGACGGATTCAACGTTGGCCTGAATCTGGGCAAGGTGGCGGGGGCCGGGATCGAGGAGCACCTGCACTTCCATATCGTGCCCCGGTGGTTCGGGGACGTGAACGCCATGACCGTGTTCGCGGACGTGCGGGTGATACCCGAGCACATCCGGTCCACCCACGGGAAGTTGTTACCCCATTTCGAGAAGCTGGACCCCGGAACCTGGGAGTGACCATCGGTACCTGAACATTCAGTCGCCGCGACGTGTCGCCCCGCTCGTATGAAGGCCCGCGCCCGCCTGTCGGAAAGGGCTCACCCATGGAGGATCGTATGAAGAAGTTCAAGATCGGGTTGTTCATAGTCGTCCTGGCCCTTTTGTTCATCGCGGGATACCAGAACAGGCAGTTTCTGTTTTTGGAGGTCCATGCCTTTCAATTCGAAATCTGGAAAGCGGGCAAATGGACCACTCCGGAATGGCCCATGGCCTATTACTTCATCTTCTTCCTGGTTCTCGGCATCGTTCTCACCTATATCTACAGCCTGAAGCACCGTTTCCGGGCCCGCAGGACGGAAAAGCTGCTGCGCGAGCAGATTTCCGGGCTGGAGCGCGAAATCGACGACCTCAAGCAGGCCGCTGCCACTCCCCTGCCCTCGGCGTCGGGTGAGCAGTGGAGCGGACAGGGAGCAATGGCCCCGCGGGAAGGAGTCGAATCCGCGCAGGTGATCTCTCCGCCTGAAGGCGCCGCGTCGGAGGGAGAGGCCGCCGGCATGGTCCAGGAGGAAACTCCCCGGGAAGCGGGGGAACATGACGGTGGGGCGGAACCTGGAAAGAAGCCCGTGGAGTGACGGGAAACGGCCACCCCGGGGGGCGAGGCCGCGCGCCCCGCTAAACGCGGCTAACACAGGACGCAGGGAGGCAGGCTCCGGTTAGATGAAGTCTTCGAAAACCACGCCCATGGTTCAGCAGTACCTGGAGATCAAGGACCAGTATCCGGACGCCATACTGTTTTTCCGGATGGGCGATTTCTATGAAATGTTTTTCGAGGACGCCAAAACCGCGGCCCGCGCACTCTCCATCACCCTCACCTCCCGCAACAAGAACGATCCAGAACCCATACCCATGTGCGGGGTGCCGCACCATTCGGCCCGAAACTACGTGGCGCGGCTCATCGACCAGGGCCACAAGGTCGCCATCTGCGACCAGGTGGAGGACCCGGGCCAGGCCAAGGGCCTGGTGCGGCGTGAAGTCGTTCAGGTGGTGACCCCGGGCATGGTGGTGGACGACAGCTTCCTGGAAGCCAAGGCCAATACCTATGTGGCGGCTGTGGCCCGGAAGGGGAAACAACTGGGCATCGCCTGCATGGACGTGTCCACCGGCGAATTTCGCGCCACCATGACGGACAGCATGGAAGCCGTGGTCCAGGAAGTGGCCCGGGTAGCCCCAAAGGAAGTCCTGCTGCCAGAGTCCCTTGCAGCGGACGGGAAGGCCGCCGCATTGATGGAGCGAGTGCGGCATCTCGCGGTTACCGAGGTGGAGGATGAACAGTTTGAAACCCGGCGAGGCAGGGAAGCCCTGTGCGACCAGTTCGACACCCATTCCATAGAGGGCTTCGGCCTGCAGGACATGCCCGCGGCCGTAGCTGCCGCCGGCGCAGTGCTGGGCTACGTCCGTGCGGCGCAGAAGCAGACCCTTTCCCACGTCACCCGGATAACCCCATACAGCCTAGACAACTACCTGTGGCTGGACGAGAACACCACCAGGAACCTTGAGCTGCTGGCCAACATGGGTACGGGGAAGCGGCAGGGGTCGCTTCTGGACGTCCTGGACAAAACCGTCACGGCCATGGGGGGACGCCTGCTTCGCCAGTGGACCCGCTACCCCCTGATGGATCCCCAAGCAATAAACGAACGCCTGGATGCCGTGGGCGAAGCACGGGACCAGCCGGTCGCCAGGGAAAACATCCGGGAGGCGCTGACCAGCGTGTATGACCTCGAACGGCTTCGCACCCGGATTTCCATGGGCCGCGCCAATGCCCGGGACCTGCTGTCCGTCAAGGAATCGCTCAAACGCCTGCCGGCCCTGTGGACGGAGCTTGGCAGGTTTTCGTCGGCGCTGTTCGCCGATTCGGAAGTGCTCGGAGATGAACTGGCCGACGTGGCCGCGCTGATCGAGGAGGCGGTTGACGACGATGCGCCCCAAGCCATCCGGGAAGGCGGGATCATCAAACCCGGTTACCATGAGGAGCTGGACGAGTTGCGGGACATGGCCGGCAACGCCAAGGGCTGGATAGCGTCCATGGAGGCCAAGGAGCGGGAGAAGCTGGGCATCAACTCGATCAAGGTGCGTTACAACAAGGTGTTCGGCTACTACATCGAAGTGCCCAAGACCCACTCGGACGCCGTGCCTCCCGGCTACCACCGCAAGCAGACCCTGGTGAACGCGGAACGGTACATCACCGACGAGTTGAAGGAGTACGAAACCAGGGTGCTGGGCGCGGAGGAGCGCGCGGCGGCTCTTGAGTTCGAACTGTTCACGGACCTCGTCCACCGCGTGGCCGATGAGAACCACCGGCTGCTGGCGGCCTCCGGATACCTGGCGCGGGCCGACGCCCTGTGCGCCCTGGCCCACGTGGCCGACCACAACGGCTACTGCCGGCCGGAGGTGTCCGACGACGGACGCCTGGAAATCCACGAGGGCCGGCACCCCGTCGTTGAGCAGATGGTGGCCGCCGGAAGGTTCGTGGAAAACGACATACTGATGGACATGGAACAGAACCAGGTCATGATCATCACCGGCCCCAACATGGCCGGCAAGTCCACCATCCTGAGACAGGCCGCGCTCTCCGTGGTCATGGCCCAGATGGGTTCCTTCGTCCCCGCGAAATCCGCGGCGGTGGGCATCGTGGACCGCATCTTCACCCGGGTGGGCGCACTGGACAACCTGTCCGCCGGACAGAGCACGTTCATGGTGGAGATGCAGGAAACGGCCAACATCCTCAACAACGCCACTCCGAGGAGCATGGTGGTCCTGGACGAAATCGGCCGGGGGACCAGCACGTTCGACGGCATGTCACTGGCCTGGGCCGTGGCCGAGTACCTGCATGAACTGGACGGGCTGGGTGTCAAGACGCTCTTTGCCACCCACTACCATGAATTGACGGACCTGGCGCAGACCTTGCCAAGGGTGGTAAACTACAACGTGGCGGTGAACGAATGGCGGGGCGAGATCATGTTCCTGCACAAGCTGGAACCCGGCGGTACCAACCGCAGCTACGGCATTGCCGTGGCCCGGCTGGCGGGCATCCCCCGAAACGTGCTGAAACGGGCCAAACAGGTGCTCGCCAGGGTCGAGGACATGGACGCCGAACGCACCAGAAATGAAAAACGGGTGCGGGAGCCCGATCCGGGGCAGGTCCAGTTGAGCCTGTTTCCGACGCCGGCGGAACTTGTCGCCCAGACCCTTACCGGCCTCGACATAGACCATATGACCCCGGTCGAGGCCTTGTCCATGCTGGCCGAACTTCAGGAAAAGATTTGCCCCGGAGCCGGTTCCGACAGGAGGAACGCGGGCGGCGGTTGACGTGGAAATGACTTTGGGGCCTGCACAAAATGGCCCCGGGCCTGGAACGGTTTTGACATCACCCGGAAAAATAAGGAACGCTTTTGCCGCCCTGGCCGCGGTGCTGACGATGTTCTGCGTCCTGGGCCCCGCCCATGAACTGCATGCGGCCAATTCCAGCTTCATGTACTTCCAGGCGGAAGCCTGCCAGCGGGATCTCATGGACAATCCGGAACACCGGAAATACCGCGACCGCTGGATGATCTGCATCAAAAAGTTCCAGGATGTCTACCGGGTCGATCCGGACGGACCATGGGCCGCCGCCGGGCTGTACAGCACCGGCATGCTCTACCACGAGTTGTCCCGCCGGTCCGGCCGCGCGTCGGACCGTTCCGAGGCCGCGGATTACTTCAGCCGCATCGTGCGCCGTTTTCCCAAAAGCGCCTACCAGCCAAAAGCCAGGGCCATGCTGGCCGAATACCAGCCGACCGGGCCTCCGCCGAAGAAAACCGGCAAGAAGGCAAAAACCCGGGACGCGGGCCATTACGAGGTGAAACGGAACATCGGAAAGAAGGCGAACCCCGTGGTCCCGTCGCCGAAGCCAGTGCCCGAACCCGACGTGGTCG
Organism: Desulfatibacillaceae bacterium; assembly: GCA_046542385.1. Lineage (GTDB taxonomy): Bacteria > Desulfobacterota > Desulfobacteria > Desulfobacterales > Desulfatibacillaceae > JBKHBM01. Next base: position 12,815 of record JBKHBM010000089.1, read on the forward strand.
CAAAGAATCCGCCAAACGGCCGGATCACCGTCACCGGTTTGCGCTTCTGGTCCAGCTCCACCTACACCCGGGTTGTGATCGACGCCGACGGCGAAGCCCCCTTCGCCTACCACCTGCTCAAGAAGGACCCCAAGCTGCACAAGCCCCAGCGCCTGTTCGTGGACCTGTCCTCGGCGCGCGTTGGCGACTCCCTGGACAGCGTGATCCCCATCCAAGACGACCTGCTCATCCGGGCCCGGGCTGCGCAACACGACCCGAAGACGGTGCGCGTGGTCGTGGACATAAAGTCCTTCCAGTCCTACAAGGTCTTCCCCTTGAAAAATCCCTTTCGCGTGGTCATCGACGTCCGCGGTGACCGGCGGGAACGCGAGGGGGCCATGGCCAGGACTGAACCGGGTCCGGCAAGACCCGGGCAGCCCGTGGACCCGGGCAGCATCATCGAATCCCTTGGCCTCGGTGTTTCGCGTATCGTGGTGGACCCCGGACATGGGGGCCATGACGGCGGGGCCCCCGGCTATTTCAAGGGTGTCCAGGAAAAGCACATCGTCCTGCAGATCGCGAAACGACTGGCCAGAAAGCTCAACGAAAAAACCGGTTGCGAGGTGATTCTGACCCGGGACACGGACAGGTACCTCACGCTGGAGGAACGCACCGCCATGGCCAACACCAAGGGCGCTGACCTGTTCATCTCCATACACACCAACGCCCACCGCAGCAAAAACGCCTACGGGATCGAGACATACTTCCTGAACCTCGCCACCGACGAGGAAGCGGTTGCCGTGGCCGCCCGGGAAAACGCAACGTCGAAGAAGAACATCAGCGACCTCCAGGCCATATTGAACGATCTCATGCATAACATGAAGATATCCGAGTCCCAGCGCCTTGCCCGCTACATACAGGGGGACCTGGTGGATGGGCTGAAGGGCAAATACAGCCGTATCCGGGACAAGGGGGTGAAGCAGGCTCCGTTCTACGTCCTGCTGGGCGCGGAAATGCCCGCGGTTCTGGTGGAGACCGGATTCATCTCCAACAAACACGAGTGCACCCGCCTGCGCCAGGCCGAGTATCAGGACCGGCTCGTGGACGGAATCGTGAAGGGTGTCTCACGCTATCTCGAGGTCATAAGGAAAACACGCCAGCCGGTTACGGCCAGCCGACTCAGCGGTACGGGGTGACCGACCCGCGTTTTGGATGCCCCGGACAACCTCCCCATGGAAACCATCCATGCAAGGCAAGGACCGTTACAACGATCTCGTGCGGCGTTTGTGGAATCTCGCCGAAAACCGCCCCGGCGCCTACATGGCGCGGGTATTCCTGCTGACACTGCCAGGATATGCCGCCGTCGCCGCGGTGCCGGCGGCCGCCTTCCTCCTGTTCGTCCTGGCCGTGCTGGCGGCCCAATCCGCAGGACAGGCCGCGGCGTTGCCGCTGTTCATCCTGGCGGGCGCCCTTCTGGCCTCCACCCTGGTGAGCCTCACCATGAGACCGCCCGCGCCGGACGGCTTTTACCTGGATGCGCGCAATGTACGGGAACTGGTTGAAGCGGTGGAGGATGTTCGCCAGAGGACAGGCGGTCCTCGTATCCATGCCTTCGTGGTGAGCCCGGAGCACAACGCCACCGTTGTCCAACGCACCCGTTTCGGGCCCCTGGGCCCCGCACGGAACCACATGGTGGTGGGCATGCCCCTGCTGGACAGTCTGTCGCCCGAGCATTTTCTGGCGGTTGTCGCCCATGAAATGGGCCATCTTGACGGGCGTGGAGGCAGTTTCGGGGCCCGGGTATACCGCCTTCGCCTGGCGTGGCACGGTTTCGCCTCGAACCTCGAAAAGGCCGGCTTCATCTCATGGCCCCATCGGGCTTTCTTTACCTGGTACGCCCCCTACTTCGCGGCCTTTACGCACGTCATGGCTCGGTGGCAGGAATCGGAAGCGGACCAGGTCGCGGCCCGGTATGCCGGAGACAGGACGGCGGCCCAGGCCATAACCGCCATGGAGGTGGTTGGGCGATACGCGGTGCAGCGGTTCTGGCCCCGCGTTTTCCGGGACCTGGCCGAGGGCGGACAGCCCGCGCCGCTGTCCACTTTCGCCGAAGAGGCGCCGTTATCTCCGGATTCCGATCCGGTGCGTGAACTGCTGGAGCAGGCTGAAAAGGAGTCCCCCGACCTGACGGACGACCATCCCTCATTGGTGGAACGGGTGGCAAAGCTGGGCCGTAAACCGGAGATGCCTCCCGTACCGGGGCAAACCGCTTCTATGAAGTATCTCGGAGACACCGCGGGCGCCATCCGGGAAAGCCTGGACCGGTCCTTTACCAAAGCCTTTTCCCGGGGCGTGCGGAGAAGTTGAATTCCGGGCGGCCCCCGGCGGCTTCGCCATGTCCCCATACTGGAGCATGACCCCATGAATCTCCCCGACTCGAAACAAAGCAACACAAACAATACAGTGGTGGTTCGAGAGTGTCCCGATTACGACCGCGACCGTATTCGTGAAATGGTGGCACAGGGCATGGACGAGCTGGGATACTCGCCGCGTGGCAGGGTTTTCGTCAAGCCCAACGTGGTCTTCGCCTCCAGAAACGGCGCGCACGGTTCCACGGCCTACACCGACCCGGTTGTACTGGGGGCCGGAATCAGGGCCCTGGCCGACGCGCCAGGCGTCTCGGCCGTTGACGTGGGTGAAAAGACTGCGGTGGGCTATCCCACGCGCCTGGTGTTCAAGTACGCGGGATATCCGGCTGAAATCCGGAATGCGGCCCGGGACTCCGGCAAGCCGGTGCGGCTTCTGTGTCTGGACGAACAACGCCGCGACCCGGTATTCGTCGGTGGTTCGGTGCACGACGTGGTGCGGATCAGCCGCCCCATGGCCCGCGCGGATTCCCTCGTGTACATGCCAAAACTCAAGTGCCACTGCGTGTCCACCATGACCGGCGCGGTCAAGCTCAACATCGGCATCCTCTGCGATGACGAGCGATCCATCCGCCATGATTTCCTGCTCGACGAAAAGATCGTGGACCTTCTGCATGCGGGCTATCCCGACTTCATCGTCATGGACGCCGTGGACGTGGGAGTGGGCAACGAGGCGGTACCCACCCCCCGCCGCCTGGGACTGCTCGTCATGGGAACCAATCCCATGGCCGTGGACCTGGTGGGCGCGCGCCTCCTGGGGTATGACATCACCCAGGTGTCCTATCTCGCCAGGGCCGCGGAACGCGGCTTCACCCCCGCTTCCCTGGAGGACGTCATCATAACCGGGGACTATTCGGACGTCGCCGGCCTCGACGAGGCCGCCAGGCGCATTCAGCCCTACGACGACGAGTACACGCGCTGGCAGGACATCCACAAGGAACTGGAACGCCTGAAATCACCAATCAGGTTCATCTGGGGGACCACCGGACATGACGGGTCCCGCTGCAGGACCGGCTGCGTCATGGGCATCAAGATGTTCCTGGGATTCCTGGAGCGATACGCCGGCCCCGAGGCGTTCAAGAACGCCCGGCCGGCCGTACTGTGCGTAGGGAAAACCCACGAACCCGTGGACGCGGGCGGCCACCCCGTGTTCCTGCTCGGTTCCTGCTGCCGCGCCGACGTGCGAAACGCATCCTCGGTCAAACACGTGGACCGCTGCTTCACCACTGCCGTGGACATGACCCTTGCCATCGGCAATCAGCTGGGAATTCCGTCCCCGGCGCGGGACCTGGGGCAGATGCTCCCCCTGGCGGGTTCGGCGCTGGTCGCCTCCGTGAGCAAGACGGTGAACCTCCGATACCTCCAGGATACCGCATGGTTCTTTCAAAAAGGCCTGCAGAAACGTATATGAACGGCCGTGCAGAACCTGAACAACCGGATACGAGGTTTCTCCATGGATTCCGATTACGTGCATGCCCTCGTCTGCCGGGTACCGGGAATTGCACCGCTCCTCCATGGAATATGGAGGACGTTCGGGGCAGGCGGCCCTTGCGAGGTACGCCACAATCCCGACAGGCCGTCCGATTCATGCCTGGTAAGCCGGCGGTGAATTAACGGACACCTGAATCCGTGACGAAAATATTGAAACAACTTTCAGGAACCCCATAAATCGGGCGTTTTTGCGTGTTCTTGAACAAATCTTCGTTTCACCCGGTGGGTGAAAGGATTTTTCGCCCTCCGGGGCGGCCGTGGTGTTTCTGGTGCCTGCCATGAAGTGACCGGGACTCGACGGCCGACGCAGGGTGTTTTCGGGGCCCGCGTCAATGGGTCTGGGGGCGGGCACGTGTGCCCGCCCCGGCAATGAGCCGAAATGGATTCCGGAAGCCGGCCTACCTCTTCCAGGTCCTGGACTCCCTCTCCAACTGCTGAAGACTCATGTCCTCGTTGTACACGCCCGAACCCACTTGATAGGGAGTGCCCTTGACCGGAACCGCGAAACCCACCTTGCGGTGGATGCTCTTCTCACCCGCCTGGTTCAGCTTGGGCCACCAGTACTCGAACCACGTCCCGTCCGCGCCCACTTCCTTGCAGGCGTCGATCATGAAATGGGCCCCTGTCTTGTAGCATTGGATCTTGTCCGCCGTAAGCCCCCGGATCTGATCCATGGGATGCGCCGCGACGATGCCTTTTTCGCAGTTCACCACATAGACGTAGGTGTCCTTGAACACGAACTCGCCCTGTGGATCGTTGAAGGCCGCCAGTCCCTCGTCCCCGAGCTGCTCGATGACGTACACCCCCTGGAGCACCATCTCGAAAACGTCCTGCGGGGTCCCCTTTTCCTGTTCCGCGCCATGGGAAGGGCCGGCCGCCACTGCCAGCACCAACGCCACAACCGCCGTGATGTGAATGATACGAACCACTTTTTCCACCTCCATGCTTGAGAATAATAAGCCGGTAAGACGATTGCTTTTCAAACGTTTCCCGGCCGTTGCCGGGCGGCACCATAACACGGTTCCGGGATTCGTCAATATGGAATCGGTCACACATTCGGGCGAATTTGCAAAATGGGGCGGATCAGGGAAACGACACATCAAAAACGGGCCGGTCAGAGGCGTATGCGGGATCCGGAGGCATCCGGCCCGATGGGTAAAAAAGGGGCCATGGCACGATGCCACGGCCCCTCTCCTCCCTTTGAGGCCCCGCTCACGGGGCCGAAAGATCACGTCGGAGTGCTACCTGGCGGCGAAATGCTCGTCCTCCACGGAGATGATCACGTCGTCCATGTTCTTGAGCATGCCCATGTTGCCCACGGCCGCGGGCAAAAGCACCTTGATGAAGTAATGGGCCGTCTTGACCATGCCCTGGTAGTAGGCGGCGTCCTTTTTCTTGGCCTTGGGCAGCTTCTGCTGGGCCACGACGGCGCGCCACAGGTGCATCCAAGCCATGATCAGGTCGCCGGCCGTATCGAGGAAAGGCTTGGCATAGGAGAAGGCCACCAGGACCTGTTCGCTCATTGCGGTCTTGCCGATCTTCATGGCCACTTCGCCGAAGGTGTTCACGGCGGCTTCCACGTCGCCGGCCAGGTCGGCCAGTTCCGGGATTTCCCGGGCCGCGGCGATGGTCTTCTGGATTTCGCCGAACAGGTCCATCATGGGCTTGCCGCCCTTCATGCCCAGCTTGCGTCCCAGAAGGTCCATGGCCTGAATGCCGTTGGTGCCTTCGTAGATGGAGGTGATCCGGGCGTCGCGGGCATACTGTTCGACCGGGTATTCCGTGGTGTAACCGTATCCGCCGTAGCACTGCATGGCCATGCTGGCGACCTCGAAGCCCTTGTCCGTGCAGTAGGCCTTGAGCACGGGGATGCACAACTCGACAAGGCCCTGCCACGTATCGCGCTCTTCCTCCGTCTCGGCGATCCGGGCCATGTCGATGCACTTGCCCACGTAGTAGATGAAGCTGCGCATTCCGTCCACGTGCGCCCTCTGCCACAGCAGCATGCGGCGGACGTCCGGGTGGTTGATGATGGGCACCGACTTGGCGTCCGGGTTCATGAAGTCGACGAGGTTCTTGCCCTGGAGACGCTGGCGGCAGTAGTCCAGTGCGCTCATGTACGCGGCCGCGCCCTGGGAGTACCCCTGGATGCCGACGCCCAGCCGGGCCTCGTTCATCATCTGGAACATGGCCCGCATGCCTTTGTTCTCCTCGCCCAGCA
>JBKHBM010000090.1:0-18895 GCA_046542385.1 Desulfatibacillaceae bacterium
CTGACGAGAAATGAAGCGCAACGCCGCAGATCGCGTTTTTCAACAGGCTGTTACATGGCGTCCAAGCTGCACGCGCTGACAGGGACCTCCATCGACGTCATCCTCCGCGATTACCGGGAATACGGCGGCGGCCGCCACGGCTGGGGCAGGACCGCCCGGAATCTGGGCATCAAACCCGGCTCCTCCGAGTTCCACCGACTCAAACAGGACCGGCACAACACCATGTCCGGCGACTGGCGAGGCATCCGGGTGCGCGAGGAAACCCGGGACGACGACTATGAGCAACGCGGCGGTCCCGGACGCGGCCGTGGAGCCATGCCCGGCGGCGGCATGCACGGAGGACCGGGGCGCGGCGGCCCCCCCGGGCATGGAGGCGCGCCTCCGGACCACATGAAGAACAGGGGCAGGTAGGAACGAGGCGCTTCCTTGCGGTGAAAGAGCGCTTTTGTGCCTGTTGCATTGCACATGGACACCCCTGACGCTTTCTGTTATAGCAGGGCCATGTTCAGCTCATGGCGCCCAGCCGGCCGCGGTTGGCCGATTTCGGCTCCCTGGCGCTGTTCCCGCCCAGGTGCGCTTCCCGCCCGTGCTCCCCGGCACGTTTGGCGCACCACGAGACAAGAGGAGCAAGGAGGAATCCGTGAAGATTTCCATTCTGAGGAACCGTTTTACGCGGCGCGCGGCTTTCGCGGCCGCCACACTGCTCATCTGCGCGGCGGCCCTTGCCGGTTGCGGCGGTGGCGAGCAGGCCAGGGGAAGACTGGGCGCTCCGGGCATGAAAACCCTGCTCGTAATGCCCTTCCAGGACATGAGCGCCCGCTACGGGCCGGGGGAAAGCGTCCGGTCCCCGATTTCCGGGCAGATGTTCATCACCGGACTGGTAGCTGAAGACAGCACAGACTACCTTTACAGGCAGGTCGTGGATCATCTCAAGGCCAACACATCCTATCGCGTCATCGAGTATGACGCCGCCGAAGGCGTGCGCTCCCAGGTGCTGGAGAGGGAGGGCCGTAGCGTGGGAGAGCGTGAATTCGTCACCGAGATCGGACGGATCATGGAGGTGGACGGTGTGGTGGCCGGGTATGTGTACCGCTTCCGCCAGCGGGAAGGCACGGCCTTTGCCGTGGACTATCCCGCCAGCGTGGCCTTCGACCTGAATCTGGTGCGCACCGCCGACGGCCGCGCGCTGTGGAGCGAGGCCTTTGACCAGACCCAGGAGCCTTTGTCCGAGAACCTGCTCAAGGTGGGCGAATTCGTCCAGGGCGGGGCAAAATGGCTGAAGGCCGAGGACCTGGCCGCCCGTGGCGTGGACAAGGTCATGGCCGAATTTCCCCGGAGGAGGCCGGACCTGGAGGACGGAGGCGCCCGATGATCGTGATTCCCGCCGTGGACATCCGCCAGGGAAGGTGCGTGCGGCTCCTTCAGGGCCGGGAAGACGCGGAGACGGTGTATTCGGACGACCCGGCGGCCATGGCTCTCCGCTGGCAGGAGGAGGGGGCCGGCCGGCTTCACGTGGTTGATCTTGACGGCGCCTTCAAGGCCGGGCCCCAAAACGCGGCGGCCATCGCCGCCATCGTGAGCAAGGCGAAGATCCCGATACAGGTCGGCGGCGGCATCCGCGACATGAATACCCTGGAGCGCCTGCTGGACATGGGCGTGGACCGGGTCATCATCGGCACCGAGGCGTTCCGCAACCCCGAATGGGTGCGGCGGGCCTGCCAGAAGCACCCGGATCGGATCATCCTGGGTATCGACGCGAAAAACGGCATGGTGGCCGTGGAGGGCTGGACCGAAACCACCAGGGTGCCGGCAGCCGAACTGGCGGCCATGTACCAGCACGTTCCCGTGGCGGCCATCAACTTCACGGACATCGCTCGTGACGGCATGCAGACCGGTGTGAACATCGAGGCGACGCGGGAACTTGCCGAGTCAACGGACATACCGGTGGTGGCGTCCGGCGGTGTTTCCACCCTGGACGACATCCGCGCCCTGCTGCCCCTGTCGGAAGCCGGCGTGATCGGGGTCATCACGGGCAAGGCCATCTACCAGGGGACCCTGGATCTCGCGGAGGCCATCCGGCTGGCCGGGACCGCCTAGGCGCTCACGAATCCGGTTGCCCCCGCATGGGCAGGGGGCGCCGGGGAACCGAATTCCTCCGGCGCGGGAATGAACTCCGGATCCCCGCATCTCGCCGCTGCCCCGTTCAATGCGTTTCCGCCTCCCGGAAGTCGGCGTCCTGCTCACCTTCGAAGGCCAGCCGGGCCTCCGCCTCCAGGAGGTGCCAATCGCGTGTGTATCGTGCCGAAAAGTGGAACACGGTGAGTTGGCCAACGTTGGCCAGGCGGGCCAGGGTGCCTGCCTGCCGCGCTGTCAGGTGGTGCTTTTCCCGCGCCGCGTCGGCGTCGGCGTGGAGGAACGAGGCCTCGATGAACAGCTTGTCAGCGTCCCTGACCAGGTCGACGATTTTGTCCGCGTTCGCCTTGTGGCCGGCAACGTCGGTGACGTAGGCGACCTTCTGCCCCGGGGTTATCCGCATGAGCTTTTTCCGCGCCTCGCCAAGGGGCATCTCCCGGATTTGACCGTCCTTTTGAAGGGCCCGGACCGGGGTGTCCGGAGCCGCCTTTTCGTACAGCAGGTTCTTGGCTTCCTTGAGCCAGGGGCCGGTAGCAAGGCCCGCTGCATCCAGCCGCTCCTTCATCACGTTGACATGGAACCTTTCCTTCAGGGCGAAGGCGAGGCAGGGAATGCGATGGTCCAGAACGGCGGCGCGCACCGCCAGACCGGGTTCCTCCAGCAGTACCCCGTCAAAGCGCCGGGACTGCCCGCCCTCGCGCCCCGCGAACCCCTCCCGGCAATGGTATTCCCGGGTGGACACGGCCTGCTCGCCGACCTCGTGGACCCGCAGGACAAAGGGGTTTTCATAATTCTCCACCAGGTTCCATGTATACCCGGCCAGCTTGCCCTCCACATTGGCGAAAAAGCCCGGAGGACCGAAGAGATCAAGGGTCTTGTCCCTGCCCAGCAGGGTCCGGACCAGGTGGTCGAACCCGATGAAGTGATCCATGTGCGTGTGCGTGACAAAGACGTGGGTGGCCTTGAGCATGTCCCGGCCGGACAGTCCGGGGGTGTTGCCCAGGTCGAACAGTATGGCCCGCTTGTCGTGGGTGAATGGGATGTACAGGCAAGGGTCGCCGAACGGGTCGGCGCCGACGAGCCTCGGATGGAAAGATGGGTGCATGGCTCAGGAGAGGAACCGCGCCACCTGTTTGTGAATCGTCGAGTAAATGTCCAGGTCGGACCCGAAGATGTCCACCACCGCCTTGTGGTTGATGAGCTTCTCCACAACGAACGCCGTGAGGTACAGGGTGACCGGATGGGGGTTGCTCACCAGCTTGCGGAACGGGGCCGTGGCATAGTCGATGTCGAAATCGTCGGCGCGTGACAGCCCCTCCAGACACATCTGGATCTGCTCCTGCACCGCGTTCTTGTTGTTGGTCTCGACCAGCCCCTCCTCCACGAGCTTGATGGCCACCGCGTTGGACAACGAGTCCGCGACGTCCGGGATCTGTCCGATGGCCTGCCTCTTCTTGTATTCCTTGTCGGATTCGATCCGGGACAGAATCCGCGATTCCCGGTTGCTCGGCCTGAATATCTTTCCCATGTTCGCTACCTCCGCACCGGCACATATACCTGCAACAGTCGGCATTTGCAACAAAAAGTTACGCGCCCTCCACAACGAGCTGTATGCTCCGGTTTCCGTTGTATGTATTCCAGGTCACCCGATAGGCAAGCCGGTCTATGGAGTCCGGGGCCGCTCCCGGGTCCGCGTTGAACCATACCGCCTCGATGTCCCCTGCCACGCCGCCCTGCTGGGTGCATTTCATCCTGCGGTGATGCTGGCCCATGTGCCTCCAGGATTCGGGCCGCACCCGGATGGGCGTGGAAAAGAACACGGGTTCCCGGTTCTTTTCTCCGAACGGCGCCAGGGCGGACAACTGCTGCAGGAATGGCTCGCCGATGTCGCCCAACGGGATGGGATGCGGATAGTCGATCCACAGCTGGGGAACGAAGTGCTCCTCGGTGGTGTGCCTGCGCACCGCTTCCTCGAACATGCGCGCGAAGGAGCCGATGCTGTCCGGCGGCAGTGTGAGGCCGGCGGCCATTGCGTGGCCTCCGAAGGCGGACAGGCAGGCGCCGCATTCGTTGAATGCGCCGTGGAGGTCCAGACCCGGAATGCTGCGCCCCGAGCCCCGGGCCTCGTCGTCGCCCACGCAGAGCATGACCACGGGCCGGAACAGCATCCTGGCCAGCCTGGAGGCCACGATACCCAGGACCCCCTGGTTCCAGTTTCTTCCGCCCAGGACGATGGTGCGCCGGTCCTGCAGGGAGGCGTCCCCGGTAACCAGGTCCATGGCCATGTCGAAATGGGCCCGTTCCTCTTCCTGGCGGCGCCGGTTCAAATCATCCAGTTCCGCGGCCAGGCGGGCCGCCTCCCCGTAGTCCGCCGCCAAAAGAAGCTCCACGCTCTTCGCCGCATGGTCCATCCTGCCGGCCGCGTTGATTCGGGGAGCCAGCGAGAACGCCACGTCCCTTTCCGAGAACGCGGAAGGGGAGATCCGGGCCACCTTCATCAACTCGGCGATGCCCGGCCTGGGATTCGCGGCCATGACTTCCAGCCCGGTCTTGATGAGGACCCGGTTGTCCTCCAGCACCGGAACGATGTCGGCGATGGTGCCCAGGGCCACCAGGTCGCACAGACGCTTCATGTTCGGCTCGGCACGGGTTTCCCAGTGCCCGGTTTCCCTCAGCACGGCGCGCAGCCGTATGCACAGGAAAAATGCCACTCCCACGCCCGCCAGATGGGCCAGTCCGGAGTCGCAGTCCGGGCGCTTGGGGTTCACCACGGCCAGTGCGGGGGGCAGAGATTCGGGCGGCTCGTGATGGTCCGTTACCACGACGTCGATACCCGCGTCGCTGGCGGCCCGCACCGCCTGATGATCGGACACGCCGCAGTCCACGGTGACGATGAGGCGAATTTTCCGGGGCAGGGCCACGTCGCGGACGTGGTTCTCCTTCAGGCCATACCCCTCCTTCGTGCGGTGGGGCACGTGCCAGGACACCTCGGCCCCGGCCTGCCGCAGAAACTCGGTCACCAACGCCGTGGCCGTCACCCCGTCGGCGTCGTAGTCCCCGAAAACCAGTATGGGTTCCTGCTTTTTTATGGCGGCGGCCAGCCGGTTCGCCGCCTTGTCCGCGTCCCTGAGGGACTCGGGCCGCCGAAGGCCGGAAAGGGTGGGGTACAGGAAAGCCTCGGCCTGCTCCAGACCGGTAATGCCCCGGTTCACCAGCGCGGCGGCGACCGCTTCGTGGACGTCCAGCGTCCTCACCAGCCGGGCCACCAGGTCCGGGTCGGGTTCATGGATGTTCCAGCGCTTTTTCATGGCACGAGTTATAGCCCAAACCATGGGGCTCGCTCAACCGGGAATTTCGCGGAATCGCAAAGAACCCCAATCCGCAAGGCTTGCGGGATGAATCTTTTTTGATTGCGGACGGACCGGGCCGGGTGTAGATTCGGGACATGGAATCAACCCTGCTTCGATACCGCGTGGATCCGGCCGAGATCCACTACCTTCGCTTCATCACCGAGGCCTACGACGGCCTGGCAATGCTTCGCACCGAAGACCCCCGGCAGGGCATCGTGACGCTGCTGGTGCCCCCGGGATGCCTGGAAGACGCACTGGCCCTGATGGAAGACCTTTCCCGGGAACTGTTCATCCAGCCCGTTTCCGACGACGGCGTCCTTGACCGGTAACAGCCCGTTGAAAAACTCGAAATTGGCAGCCTGTTCAAAAACGAGGAGATGCAAGGCGCGCGAATTTCGAGGAGTAAGGCGTACTTACGGTACGTCGCATCGACGAGAAATGAGGCGCAACGCCGCAGATCGCGTTTTTCAACAGGCTGGTAACGGTCCGTTGAAAACCCGAAGTCCACGGCCTGTTCAGGAATCACGCGGCGCGGGGCGCCTGAACCCGTGAGCGGTCCGGGGCGCGCGGATGCAGGGAAAAGACCCGCCGTCCATGCTGAAGTACGCCGGCCGGTCCCTGACGCCGCGGACCCTCTGCATGAAGCCCCGCCGCGGGCCGAAAGGTTTTTCACCCGTTGGGTGAGTCCCACAATCCATGCGGAAACGTACGAGAAGCCGATATGATGAGGCTTTTCATGGGTCATTCAAAATTTTCGTCAGGAATTCAGATTCCCGGAAGATCGGCTTGCTTGTGGTGCGGCGCACCGACGAAGGATGGAGCGCAACACCCCTGGTTGCGTTTTCAACAGGTTGTTTAACCCGCGCTGCGGGTTTACACGCGCCATGTTTTGACTTACTGTTACATAATGGTGTTGCTTTTCCGGCGCGCTCCCCGTGCGGGTTGTGCGGTATCGGGTTTGTGTAACCTGAATCCGTGACGAAAATATTGAAAAAACTTTCAAGAACCCATAAATCAGCCTTTTTGCGTGTTCTTGAACAAATCTTCGTTTCACCCGTTGGGTGAAAGGATTTTTCGCCCTCCGGGGCGGCCTCGTGCGGCGCGTCTGCGGCGTCAGAGCCCGGCCGGCGTACTTCAGTACAGCCTGCAGGTCTCTTCCTTGCACCCGCACCACCTGAGACCGCTCACGGATTCAGGTGTAATGCAATGCGACGGGTGACGGGCATGCGTAAAAAGGTATACATAAAAACCATGGGTTGCCAGATGAACGTGTACGACTCCGGGGTGTGCGCCCGGCTTCTGGCGCCGCTGGGATACGAGGAGACCGGGACACGGAAGGACGCCGACCTGATTTTGCTCAACACCTGCGCCATTCGGGAAAAGGCGGAACAGAAGGTGTTCAGCTATCTAGGCCGGCTGGCCAGGAACAAGCGCGACCGTCCGGAGCTGATGCTGGGCGTCATCGGCTGCGTGGCCCAGAACGAGGGAGAGCGCATCCTGCGCCGCATGCCTCACGTGGACTTCGTTGCGGGCACCCACGCCCTGCCCAGACTCGCGGACCTGGTGAGGCGGGTGGAGCGCACCGGGGAGCGCATGGCGGACACCGGGTTTTCCGGCGGCATCATCGAACCCGCGGTCCCGGCCGTTCCGGGCACACCGGGGCCGGCCACCGCCTTTGTCACCATCATGCAGGGCTGCGACAACTACTGCACATACTGCGTCGTCCCCTATGCCAGGGGCCGGGAGATGAGCCGGAAGCCCGGAGCGATAATCGAAGAAATCCGGCAACTTGTGGAATCCGGGGTCCGGGAGGTGACCCTTCTGGGGCAGAACGTGAATTCCTACGCCAGGAAGGAGGGAACCGGCACGTTCGCCAGACTGCTCGAGATGGTAAACGACATCGACGGCCTGTCCCGCATACGGTTCACCACCTCCCATCCCCGGGACCTTTCACCGGACATGGTCGACTGCATCGCCCGACTGGACAAACTCTGCCCCCATATCCATCTTCCAGTGCAGTCCGGGTCGGACCGCATCCTCAAGCGAATGAACCGTGGCTACACCGTGGCCGACTACCTGGAAAAGGCCGGAATGCTGAGGCGCGCGTGTCCCGGCATGGCCATAACGTCCGACTTCATTGTAGGGTTCCCGGGAGAGACGGAAGAGGAATTCGACATGTCCCGGGAGCTTGTCCGGGCCGTTGGTTTCGACAACCTATTCGCGTTCAGGTACTCGGATCGGCCCGTGGCGCCGGCTTCCCGATTCAGGGACAAGGTTGCGGAAGAGGTGAAGAAGCGGCGGCTGTCCACCTTGCTGGACGAGGCCGCCGCGATAAGCCGGGAAAAAAACACCGCGCTGGTGGGCACGACCCAGGAAGTGCTCGTCGAAGGCGCGGGTAGGAAGAATTGCCTGCAGTGGACCGGCAGGAGCCCGACCAACCGGGTGGTGAACTTCACCGCCGACAGGGGGAAGGGCGACATGACAGGCAGGCTGGTCCGGGTGAGGATCGAAAAGGGCTACCCGCATTCCTTGTGGGGCGTACCCGATACCAACCCGGGTGGCCGGTCCGGAACGGAGATCGAACATGCTGCATGAAATGGAGGTTTCAGGGCTGGCGCTGGACCCGTCCAGCAACACACCCATACTGATTCTCAAATCCAGTGACGGCGAGCACACCCTGCCCATCTGGATCGGGCTGCTGGAGGCTGCCTCCATCGCCATGGCCCTGCAGAACGTGGAGTTCGGCAGACCCATGACCCACGACCTGTTCAAGAACTTCATGGACACCATGGAGGTGAACCTGGAACGGATCGAGGTCTGCGACCTGAAGGACAACACCTACTTCGCCCGCCTGTACCTGGAATCGGCCAACGGAGCCTTTTCCATGGACGCCAGGCCCAGCGACGCCATCGCCATGGCGTTGAGGTGCAAGGCCAGGATCCTGGCCGAGGAGGAGGTCATCACCAAGTCCGCGTCCCTACACGAACCCGGCGAGGCCGAGGACCAGAGCGAAGAAGGAAAAAAGTGGGCCGAGTATCTCGAAGGGCTCTCCCCCGAGGACTTCGGCAAGTACAAGATGTAACGCCCCTGACGGCTTTCCCCGGCCGGCGCGGCCACGGGCAGGCATGCCCCGGCGGTGCGGCCGGAGCCGCCACCCACGTCCCGGACACGTATGCATCCTTCCCCACGGGGCCGCACCCACAAACCCCTGTCACGGATTGCGGGAACATGATCGACCTGCACACGCACACCGTTTTTTCGGACGGCGAGCTGATCGTGTCGGAGCTGGCGCGCCGGGCCCAGGCCGCCGGACTGGTGGGCCTGGGCATCACGGACCATGGCGACCTGTCCAACATGGACTTCATCATTCCAAGGGTGGCCGCCACTGCGGACCAGCTAAACCAGGTGCTTCCCATCGTGGTGGTCCCGGGCATCGAGATCACCCACGTGCCTCCGCAGCTTGTCGCCGAAACCGTGGCCAGGGCCCGGGAACTCGGAGCCCGGCTGGTGGTCGTACACGGGGAAACCCCTGTCGAGCCCGTGGCCCAGGGTACAAACAGGGCTGCCATCGACGCCGGGTGCGACATCCTCTCCCATCCGGGCCTCATCTCCCGGGAGGACGTGGAGGCCGCCAGGGAACGGGGCGTCCTGCTGGAGATTTCCGGCAGGAAAGGCCACTGCCTGACCAACGGACACGTGGCCCGGCTGGCCATGGAAGCCGGGGCCCGCATGGTGGTGAACTCCGACACCCACGCGCCCGGGGATTTGATGAACGCGGACAGGGCCCGGCTGGTGGTGCGGGGCGCGGGTCTGGACAGCCGGCATTTCGACGCCATGCAGGACGACGCATCCAGGTTCCTGTAACAGCCTGTTGAAAAACGCGATCTGCGGCGTTGCGCTTCATTTCTCCTCAACGCGACGTACCGTAAGTACGCCTTGTTCCTCGAAATTCGCGCGCCTTGCATCTCATCGTTTTTGAACAGGCTGCAAATTCCGAGTTTTTCAACGGGCTGGTAAGGAAAACCGGGATCCCTGTACGGTCCCGGATGGTTCGGATGCAGGAAAGTGCCTACCGAGTATACCAGGGGAACGGTATTTACCCCGATTCGCCCCGTTCAGCCGACCGGCGGCGGTGTGCCGCGCCGATTACCCCGGAAGTTCGAAGACCCTGTCCTGCCTGCCTCTCCGCCGGTTTCCGCCTCGAAAAGCAAACTTTTAACCCTCTCCTAACAATCCTCTAACAACTGGCTTGCATGAATCAAACATCCATCTCCCATCTTGAGCCTTCGCCGGCCGGATGGGAGCGGGCGCTTCCATGGGCGGTGAAAAAAGGTTGTTCGCTTTTTTCCCAGGACGTTCGCCGGTGGGACAGACCGGCGGGCCCAAACACCATTCCCAAGGAGGTATTTCTCATGAAGCGTCAGTTGATGATTGCGGCGGTTGTTATGTTCAGCATGTTGTACCTGGTCGGCCCGGCAATGGCGGAAATGTTGCAGATCAAGGGCTCCACCACGGTCCTGCCCGTGGCCCAGAGGGTCGCCGAGGAGTACATGAAGGAGAATCCGGACGTGAAGATCTCGATCTCCGGCGGCGGTTCGGGCAACGGCATCAAGGCCCTGATCGACGGGACCACGGACATCGCCAATGCTTCCCGTTTCATCAAGGACAAGGAAGTCAAGATGGCGGTGGACAACGGCCATTACCCGGTACCCTTCGGCGTAGCGTTTGACTGCATCATCCCGGTGGTGCATCCGTCCAACACCGTGAAGAACCTTACATTGGCCCAGCTCAAGGATATCTACATGGGCAAGATCCGCAACTGGAAAGAGATCGGCGGACCTGACCGCGACATCGTCGTGATCTCCCGCGACACCTCCTCCGGCACCTACGAGGTCTGGGAAAAGATCGTCCTGGAAAAGGAGCGCGTGACCCCCAGGGCCCTGCTCCAGGCTTCCAACGGCGCCGTACACCAGGCCGTGGCCGGCAACAAGAACGCGATCGGCTACATCGGATTCGGTTACCTGAGCGACAAGGTCCAGGGCACGACCGTGAACGGCGTCGAGGGCACCCCCAAGACGGCCAAGAGCGGCGCCTACTCGATCAGCCGGGTTCTGTACATGTTCACGGACGGCTGGCCCGAGGGCGAGGCCATGAATTTCATGATGTACATGCTGCACCCGGAAAAGGGCCAGGTGCTGGTGGAGAAGGAAGGCTTCGTGCCGCTGTACTAGGGTCCCGTCCATCGGGAAACAGCGTCCCCGGAAAGCAGCACTGCGGGGACATGAATATTGCGGAAGGCGGGCCCCCTGATACCGGGGGTCCGCTCCGCTGCTTCAGCAACCTGTTGAAAGAACGCGGTCAGGGGCGTTGCCCGTTGCCCACGGACCCGGTTTTTTGAACAGGCCGCTGAATCGGAATTTTGGAGTGGACAGACAACGGGCTGATCAGGCCCTGCAAGGAAACATGCACATGGCGATGGCAACCGTTGCGAGAAGGAAGGCCAAGGAGACGCTGATCCGTTACCTGTTCGTCGGTATCGGTATGGCGTCGCTGGCGATTCTTTTCATGATCATGGTGTTTTTGTTCAACGAGGGAATTCCCCTGTTCACCGAGGAGGGCGTAAGCCTCAAGGAGTTCATCTCCGGCAAGTACTGGTACCCCACGTCCGACCCTCCGGATTTCGGGATATTCCCCCTGATCATAGCCTCCATTACCGTTACCCTACTGGCCAGCATCTTCGCCATTCCCCTGGGCGTTGCCACCGCCCTTTACCTGGCGGAGATAGCCCGGCCGAAAGTGCGCGAACTGGTGAAGCCGGTGGTGGAACTGCTGGCCGCGATTCCGTCGGTGGTGATCGGTTTTTTCGGCATGGTGGTGGTTGCGCCCATCCTGCAGGAGACATTCAATCTGTCCTCCGGCCTCAACCTGTTCAATGCCTCGCTCATGCTGGGGTTCATGTCCATTCCCACCATCTGCTCCATCAGCGAGGACGCCATTTTCGGGGTGCCTCTGGAGTTGAAGGAAGCATCCCTGGCATTGGGCGCCACCCATTGGGAGACGCTTTTCCGGGTCACCATCCCGGCGGCGCTTTCCGGAATCAGCACCGCCGTCATTCTGGGCATGTCCCGGGCCATGGGCGAGACCATGGTGGTGCTCATGGTGGCCGGAGGCGCGGCCCTCATTCCGGAGTCGATTTTCGACCCGGTACGCCCCATGCCGGCTAGCATCGCGGCGGAGATGGGCGAGGCCCCGTTCCGTGGCGAACATTACTATGCGCTGTTCGCCACGGGCATCATTCTGTTTTTGTTCACACTGGTGTTCAACGTGATAGCGGACATCATCGCCCATCGGTACAAGCAGGTGGGCGCGGCAACCCTGTAGCCGGGGGACCGGATTTGAACACGGCTCCTCAGGAACAGCGGAGCGTCCCTTTCGGGAATGCAAGGGGTCAATGAATGTCAAAGGTAACAACCATGTCTGATTCGGACGTATTGCAGGCTGACAAGGCGGGAAGCGGCAAACGGAGCAACGGACGCTCCCACAGCGCGTCCGGCCTGGACACCATGGAATTCGGCATCCAGGGCAGGCGCAAGGTGTCCCAGGGCATCGTGTTTTCCCTGCTTCGCCTGGCCGCGGTGATCAACGCGACTGCCCTGGTCGTCGTTGTGGGGTACGTGGTGGTCAAGGGCTGGGGCGCCATCAGCTGGACCTTTTTGACCCAGCCGCCCCTGGACATGATGACGGCGGGCGGCATATGGCCCTGCATCGTAGGCACGGTGGGACTGTCCGTGGGCGCCATGGTCTTCGCGTTTCCCATAGGCGTGGCCTCCGGCATCTACCTGTCCGAGTACGCGAAACCCGGCAGGCTTTTGCGCGTCGTCCGCCTGGGCATCAACAACCTGGCCGGCGTGCCCTCCGTGGTTTTCGGCCTGTTCGGCCTGGCTTTTTTCGTGATCTACCTGGGTTTTGACGTGAGCCTCCTTGCCGGCGCGTTGACCCTTGGCGTGCTCACCCTTCCCGTGGTCATCAGTGCCACGGAGGAGGCCCTGCGCTCCGTCCCGGGCACCTACCGGGAGGCCTCGTTCGGCCTGGGCGCCACAAAGTGGCAGACGACGTACCGGGTGGTCCTGCCCGCGGCCCTGCCCGGAGTGCTCACCGGCGGCATTTTGGGGCTTTCCCGGGCGGCGGGAGAAACCGCGCCCATCATGTTCACCGCCGCCGTGTACTACACCCCGGACATACCCCATTCCATTTTCGACCAGGTCATGGCCCTGCCGTACCACATATACGTGTTGGCCACCGCGGGCACCAACATCGAAAAGACCGAGCCCCTGCAGTTCGGCACGGCTCTTGTGCTGATCGTCCTGGTTCTGGGAATGAACCTTTTGGCAATCATCTACCGCTACTACCTGCGCAAAAAGCGGTAGCGCACCATATCCGGAAGGAGAATCCGCCGTGGCTGAAAACGGTACCAAGATGCGCATCAAGGGGCTAGACCTGTACTACGGGGACTTCAAGGCCCTGCACGGGATTGATCTGGAAATACCCAAAAACAGGGTCACCGCCCTGATCGGGCCCTCGGGTTGCGGCAAGAGTACGCTGCTGCGCTGTCTTAACCGCATGAACGACCTGATTTCCGTGACCCGGGTCGAAGGCAGCATCATGCTGGAGGACACGGACATCTACGCGCCCCGAGTGGACGTCGTTGCCCTGCGTCGCAGGGTGGGCATGGTATTCCAGAAGCCCAATCCCTTTCCCAAGACCATCTTCGAGAACGTGGCCTACGGCCTGCGGGTGAACGGGATCCGGGACCGTTCGCTGATCGAACGCCAGGTGGAGGAGAGCCTCAAGAGCGCGGCATTGTGGGAAGAGGTCAAGGACAGGCTCAACGAATCGGCACTGGGTCTTTCAGGGGGCCAGCAGCAGAGGCTGTGCATCGCCCGGGCCCTGGCCGTGGAACCGGAGGTGGTGCTGATGGACGAACCGGCATCGGCCCTTGATCCCATCGCCACGCAGAAGATCGAGGAGTTGATGCACCTGCTCAAGAAGGATTATACCATAGTGATCGTGACCCACAGCATGCAACAGGCGGCCCGCGTGTCGGACATCACCGCGTTCCTGTACATGGGAAAGCTCATCGAGGTGGGAGACACCCAAAGGGTGTTCACAAGGCCCAATGAAAAACAGACCGAGGACTACATTACGGGCCGGTTCGGATAACAGGCTTCAGGTTCCGGATTTTTCAACGAGCTGACAAGGGACTGCATCACGGCGGCACGAGACGGATGCGGTCCCATAACGATTTTCACGACAAAGGTGACAGAATATGGTTGTCCACCTGCAAAGAGAACTCGAAAAACTCAAGAAACGAATACTGACACTGGGCGCCGCGGCCGAAGGCCGCGTCCAGCTGGCGGTCCGGGCCGTGGAGACCCTGGACAGGGACAAGGCCAGGTGGATCATGAAGTCCGACCACGAGATCGACGAGATGGAGGTCGAAGTCGAGGAGGAGTGCCTCAAGCTGTTGGCCCTGTACCAGCCCGTGGCCGTGGACCTGCGCTTCATCTCCGTGGTCATCAAGATCAACAACGACCTGGAGCGCATCGGCGACGAGGCGGTGAACATCTCGCGCAGGGTCCTCTCCATCATCGAGGAGAGCGCTACGGACCTGCCGGCCATGTTCGACGTGCGCACCATGGGCGAGCGGTCCCTGGCCATGCTGCAAAAGAGCCTGGACGCCCTGGTGCACGTGGACACGGATCTTGCCTACCGGGTCCTGATCGACGACGACGAGGTGGACAAACTCAACCACGAGGTCCACGACATGGTGTTCGACAGGATCAAGGAACAACCGGAGCATGCGCCGTACTGGCTGAACGCCCTTCTGGTGGCCCGGCACCTGGAGCGCATCGCCGACCACGCCACCAACATCGCCGAGGAGGTCATCTACCTGGTGCAGGGACAGGTGGTGCGCCACAAGGGAGGCAAGGGGTACATCAGGGCCTTTGCCAGGGAAGACGACAACAACGGCGACCTGGAGTAGCAACAGACGACGGGCTGGATTCCGAAAAAAGGCCCTCCGATCCGATCGGAGGGCCTTTGGTCATTGCCGCGCCGTGTGACGTTCCGTCAATTCCCCGGCGTCACGAGGTGAGCGCCTTCCTGAACTCCGGATCGGACAGCATCTTCACCGCCATTTCGTTGGCCATTTCGTAGGCCCTCTGTTCCAGCCTCTGGACGGCGGCGTCCTCGGAAGGTTCCGGCGCCGTGATGGTGTACGTCTTGTCCAGCACGGATGCGGCCATCTTCTGCACCTTGACCCGGAACGTGTACTCGTCGGCGTTTATGGTCTGCATGGTCACGCTGACCCTGGGCACCTTGGGATCGTGCACCTGGCCCGACGAAACCACCACGCCGGCTCTGTTCAACGCCGTCTGGAAAACATACCAGAAGTATCCGGTCAGGCTGTAGGTGCTGTAGGAAGTGCCGGTTTCCGGATCGTAGTAGCTCCACAGGGTGGTGTCCTGGTCCGTTTTCTGGAAGTTCTCCAGGTAGACCATGGTGCCCTCGTACGCTCCAAGGTCGGGAACGTTCGCCAGATCCGGGGTATAATCGTTGTACTCCAGTTGCACCGCCTGTCCGCCGCCGCAGCCGGCAAAAGCCACCAGCATTGCCGCGACAAGCACCGCCATCCTTCCGATTCGGCCGTTCATCCTCATCTTGCCACTCCTTTCATGATTCTCCACATTCGAGGGCATTCCAGCCGCGCGTCGCAAGGCACGCGGCATGTTGAGCGATCAGGGTTGCGCTTTCAAAAGCGCGTCCTTGAATTCCGGGTCCGCCAGCACGTTCTGTACAGCCGCGTCCGCCATCCTGTAGGCTCGCTCCCGCAATGCGTCGCGGCTGCGTTCGCCACCAAGAAGGGGCGGCTCCACCGCTGAGTACACCTTGCTGAAGACCACCTTGCCGTCATGGTAGAGATTGAGGTCGAACTTGTACTCGGCAGGGGAAACGGCCAGCAGGGTCACCCTGATCGAGGGCAGTCCGTCCCTTGGCGAACTCTTGTCCACCACCCGGATCCCGGCGGAGGCAAAGCCTTTTTCGAACACCCGGTAGAAGTACTCGGGCAGCAGGACGCCTTTTATGTGGTAGTCGTCCATGCTGTAAGGGCTTTTGTAGCCGGTGCAGTCCGCGTAACTGGCCATGTTCCTGACAGCCAAAAGGTTGGCCGCGGTTCCTTTGTAGGGTTCCATAATGTCCACCCTGGGATCGAATTCAGCGGGATCCAGGGTGATGTCGATACCCCGGCATCCCCCCGCCAGCATCAGGAGAACCACCAGAGCCGGAATGATTCGGTATGCCTTCGACATGTTCATGCCCATGCTTTTCGCCACTTTGCCAATCTCCTTGCTGCCGTTCCGGCAGGATCCCCTCGCGGTACGGTTCCGGCACGGGAAGCCGTGGCCACGGAGCGGGATACCGGTTTTAAGTGGGTGGGGAACCGGCACCCGTTCAGGCGTCGGGGTTGCCGGGTTCGAGCCTCTTCACGCGGAGCATGTTGGTTTTGCCCTCTCCTCCGATGGGATGGCCCGCCGTAATCACGATGATGTCGTTTTCATTGACCAGTCCGGTTTCCAGCGCCCATTCCCCGGCCCGTTCGATCAGCTCGTCCGTGTCCTGGGGCGTGGCCACCAGCACGGGGTGGACGCCCCAGAACAGCGCCAGCAGACGCACCACGTCGTCATTTGGCGAAAAGGCCAGAATGGGGCGGTGCGGGCGATACCTGGCGATGCGCATGGCCGTGGTTCCCGAGTCGGTGGTGGCGACGATGGCGCCGGCGGCGAGGTGCTCGGCCAGAACGCATGCCGCGTGAGCCACGGAATCGGAAACGCTTCTCTCCGGCTGGATGAACAGATACTTCTCGCTGTTGATGGCCTCCTCGGCCCGTCTGGCGATCCGGTCCATCTGCTCGACGGCCTCCACGGGGTACTCGCCCATGGCGGTTTCCTCGCTGAGCATCACGGCGTCCGTGCCGTCCAGCACGGCGTTGGCCACGTCCGTGGCCTCGGCCCTGGTGGGTCTTGGGGAGTCCACCATGCTGCGCAGCATCTGGGTGGCCGTTATGACGGGCTTACCCAGCCTGTTGGCCTTTGCGATGAGCATCTTCTGCACCATGGGCACCCGTTCCAGCGCGATCTCCACACCCAGGTCGCCCCGGGCCACCATGATGCCGTCGGCAACGGCCAGGATCTCGTCGATGTTGTCCACCGCCTCGTGCTTTTCGATCTTGGCGATCACCGGCACCTCCACGTCGCCCTGGAGCTCCTTCACCTCCAGGATGTCGTTCGCCGTTCGGGCGAAGGACAGACCGACGAAGTCCACTCCATGCTCCAGGCCAAAGGCCAGATCCCGGCGGTCCTTGTCCGTGAGCGCCGACGTGCGCAGGGTGCGGGTGGGCAGGTTGATGCCCTTGTGGCTGGTCAGCCTGCCGCCGGTAAGCACCTTGCACTGAACGTAATTGTCTCCGGTGCGGGTCACCACAAGCTCCAGCATACCGTCGGCAAGCAGAATGGGGTCGCCGCGCTCCACCTCCCTTGGCAGGTCCGGATACGTCGTGGAGACTCCCTGGATCGTGCCCACCGTCTCGTTGCTCTTGAGGAAGAAGGTCTGTCCCGCCTCCAGCACCACCCCGGGCTCCGGGATGTCTCCAACCCGGATCTTCGGCCCGGCAAGGTCCTGCAGAATGGCCACGGGCTTGCCCTCGCGCTCGCTGATCCCGCGGATCATGGAGACCTTCCGCGCGTGCTCATCGTAACTGCCGTGGGCGAAGTTCAGCCTGCACACGTTGATGCCGGCCCGCACGAGCCGTGTGAACATCTCCGGCGTCTCGCTGGCGGGCCCGATGGTTGCCACGATTTTCGTGCGGCGCATGACGTGCCTTTCCGGGGGGTCGTTACCTGTTTCGGGCCTCGGCTATACCTGCAGCCGACCCGATTCGATCAGCGGAGGGTCCTCCTGATCTATAACCCTTGCCACCTCCTTGTACAACTCCTTCTTGATCTCCTGCACCACGATCCGGCGCTTGTCCTGGGCGCGGGCAAACTCGAGCACCTTGTCCATGAGTTCGTCCACATGGGCGCAGTCCCGCATGATGCCCGCATCCACGCACTGCCGGGCGTCGAGGCGGGTTCCGGTGAGGCAGAGCTCCACCAGCGTGGGCCCGGGGATGGACTTCTTCATGAGCGCCAGCATGCCGGGCAGAAATGGTATGCTGATATCCACCTCCGGGAAACAGAAAAATCCCCGGTCCGTGCGCATGAACCGGAAATCGAAGGCGCAGCTCCAGATGGCGCCGCCGGCGAAGCAATGTCCGTTGATGGCGGCGATCGTGGGCATGGGGTACAACAGGGTGCGCTTGAAAAAATCGTTCAGGCGGTAGAAGAATTTCTTCAGGGTGTCGGCGTCCTGTTCCGCGACGCGGCCCATGATCCATTCGAGGTCCAGGCCGTTCGAGAAGATCTTCTCGTGGTTGGACCTCACCACCAGAACGTTGGCCTCGGTGTCGTTTTCGATCTCGTCCAGCACACCGATGTAGGCTTCCAGGAAATCGGGATTGAAGCGGTTTTCGCCCTCGTTCAGGCTGACCACCGCCACCTTGCCGTCCAGTCCGTATTCGACGATTGCCATTGGTTTCTGTTACCCTCCGATTCTATTTGAGCAGGTGTCGGGAAATCACGATTCGCTGTATCTCGGAAGTCCCCTCGTAAATGGTGAAGACGCGCGCGTCCCGGTAGTACCGCTCCACCGGATAGTCGGTGGTGAAGCCGTAACCGCCGTGCAACTGGATGGCCCTGGCCGTTATGCGGTTGACCATCTCCGAGGCGAAGAGTTTCGCCATGGACGCGGCCAGGGTGTGGTTCTCGCCCCGGTCCTTCATGCTGGCCGCGTTGAACATCATGAGTCGGGCCGCCTCGATTTCGGTAGCCATGTCCGCGATCTGGAAGGCAACGCCCTGGTGCTGGCCGATGGGCTTGCCGAACTGCTCCCGGGTCCTTGCGTAGGATATGGTGGCCTCCAGCGCGGCCGTGGCCACCCCTACGCTCTGGGCCGATATGCCGATGCGGCCTCCGTCCAGGGCGGACATGGCGATGGAGAAGCCGCTGCCTTCGCCGCCCAGGATGTTTTCGGCAGGGACCCGGCAGTTCTCGAAATACAGGTCCACGGTGTCCGAGGCGCGCAGTCCCAGCTTTTCCTCCTCGCGGGCCACGGTGAGGCCCGGTGTGTCCTTTTCCACCACGAATGCGGTGATGCCCCGGTGTCGCTTCCCGGCGTCGGTCTTGGCAGTGACGATCACAAGGCCGCAGTTCTTGCCGGTGGTGATGAACCGCTTGACCCCGTTGATCACGAAATGG
>JBKHBM010000214.1:0-3479 GCA_046542385.1 Desulfatibacillaceae bacterium
CGCGCCTTGCATCTCATCGTTTTTGAACAGGCTGAAGATTTCGAGTTTTTCAACGGGCTGGTAAGGCGGCAACGGCGTGGGCGAGCGTGTCGTCCATGTGGACGGTGGGATACTGGTCGAGTGGGATCATGAATTCCCTGACATGGGCGTCTTTCATTGTATCGGATTCCTTTCCGCCCCTGGCGGCTGTTCATGGGGCTTGACGGGCTGCCGCCGGAATCGTCCCGCGCACATTCACGCACCACCTTACATACGCCGGACACGTGCCGCCATAAGGCGGACAGGGTATTTGCACCCGCCAAACACCCCACCGGCCGGACATGGCCTGCTCGGCGACGTCCGTTTCCGATCGACGCTCCCTGCGCCCAAATGGGGCAAAGGCCCCATTTCATTCCTGGCCTGGACAGGGTATCGTGGATTTTTCAGAATCCGGACAACCACACCCCCGGCGACGACCCGGTCCGCCACGCGCCACCCGCAAACAATGGAGGCCCCATGTACAATGCCATCCTGGCCATACTGATCGGCGTATCCATACTGATATTCAGCCGCGGGATGAAATCCCGCCGCAGGGGCCTTGCCGCCTCGGGCGTGGTCCTGTTCGCGGCGACGCTCGTCTTCTTCTGGTTCATGGACTTCTGGGGGGAGATGCTGTGGTTCGAGTCCCTGGGCTACGAGGGCAAGTTCTGGAAGGAGGTCGGCGCCCGGGTGGTCCTGGGAGTGGGGTGGGCCATTGTAGGCGCCCTGCTGGTGTTTCTGCTGACCATCCCGGTGCCCCGGGCGCGAAGGCGGGTGCGCCTGGCCGGGGCGGGAGTGGCCGCCGTGGTAGGGGGATTGTGGGGACAGGGCAACTGGGAGGTCATCCTCAAATTCAACAATCGCGTGAGCACGGGCCTTGCCGAGCCCATACTGGGCCACGACACCGGTTTCTACCTGTTCACGCTGCCCTTCCTGGACGCTCTGTCATCCCTGTTCATACTGCTTACCCTCGTCGCACTGCTGTTCGCCGGTTTCGCGTACTACCTTCGCATAGAGGGCGACGCCCTGGTGTTCCGGGAATCCATCCGGGACGCGGACCAGCCCGGCGTCTTCGGGATCAGGCTGGACGGGGCCGCCGTCCTGGTGGCCGTGGCCTTTTTCAAGTGGGTGGAGCGCTACCATCTCATGTTCTCGGACTGGGGAGTCGTTTCCGGGCCGGGCTGGACGGACGTGCACATCAGGCTGCCCGCGTACCTCGTGTTCTGCGTGCTGTGCCTCGTGGCCGCGGCATGGCTGCTGAGTCCCTGGGCAAGGAAGCCCTTTGAGCGGATTGCCCAGAGGAGCGAGGCGCCCGTTGCCGTGGTCCCTCTGCTGGCGCTGGGTGGGGTGGCCGTGGTGCTTTTCGCGTTTTGGCTGGTGGCGCTGTCCATATTGCCCGGCATGATCCAGTGGCTTGTGGTGGAGCCCAATGAGGTCACCCGGGAAAAACCGTACATCGCCCACAACATCGAGTTCACCCGCCACGGCTTCAAGCTCCAGGATGCCGAGGTGCGCGAGTTCCCCCTGTCCATGGAATTCACCGAGGAGATGATTGAGCGCAACCAGGCAGTGTTCGACAACATCCGGCTGTGGGACTGGCGGGCCCTGGACGCGGTTTACAAGCAATTCCAGGAAATCCGGCTGTATTACGAGTTCGCGGACGTGGACGTGGACAGATACACCATTGCCGAGAAATACCGGTCCACCATGATTTCCGCCCGGGAGATGGAGTTGCGAAACCTGCCCGCGCAAAGCCAGACATTCGTGAACAAGCGGTTCAAGTACACCCACGGTTACGGTTTGACTCTCACCAACGTCAGTGAGTTCACCCCCGAGGGGTTGCCCAAACTCCTCATCCAGGACATACCGCCGGTGAGCAAGTATCCGGAAATGGAAATCGAGCAGCCCCGGATCTACTACGGCGAACTGACCCGCACACCGGTCTACGTGAATACCAGCGAGGAGGAGTTCGACTATCCCAGCGGAGAGCGGAACGTGTACACCCGTTACTCGGGCAAGGGCGGCGTGCAGATCACGAATTTCTGGCGCAAGTTTTTGTTCGGCTGGAAGTTTGACGGGAGCAGGTTTTTATTCTCGGGGTATCCCACGCCGGAAAGCCGCGTCATGTTCCACAGGCAGATCGTCGATCGGGTGCAAACCCTGGCCCCGTTCCTGCGCCTGGATGCCGACCCTTACATAACCCTGGTGGACGGAAGACAGTACTGGATCATCGACGCCTACACCCACTCTTCATATTACCCGTACAGCGAACCGTTCACCCCGGACAGGAGAAGCCGGTACGACAAGGCCGCGCCGTCCTCCCGGCTGAGTACGGACCTGGGCCGGGCAAACTACGTGCGCAACAGCGTCAAGGTGGTGGTGGACGCGTACAACGGTTCCGTGGACCTGTACGTGATGGAACCGGACGATCCCTTGATCACGGTGTGGGACAAGGTGTTCCCCGGACTGTTCACCCCGATGGAGGAGATGCCGGAAAGGATACGGGACCACGTGCGTTATCCCGCGGACATGCTCCTGCTCCAGGGCCTGGTGTATGCCAAGTACCACATGGACGACCCGGAAGTGTTCTACAACCAGGAGGACTTGTGGGTGAGGGCTACCGAAAAATACTACAACAACGTGATTCCGGTGCAGCCCTACTACGTGATGTGGGAGATGCCGGAGTCGAACGAACCCGAGTTCGTTCTCATCATGCCGTTTACCCCGAAAAATCGACAGGTCCTGATCGGGTGGATCGCGGGAATGTGCGACGGAAACAACTACGGGCGGTTTCTCGCCTACAAGTTTCCCAAGGAAAAGAGGGTGCTGGGTCCGCAGCAGGTGGAGACCAAAATCGACCAGGACCGACACCTTTCCGGGCAGCTCTCCCTGTGGGACCAGAGGGGCTCCAGCGTCATCCGCGGCAACGTGCTGGCCATCCCGGTCGAAAACACGATGATCTACGTGGAGCCCATCTACCTGCAGGCGGAAACAGCTGCCTACCCGGAACTGCGGCTCGTGGCCGTGATGCACAACGACAACCTGAGCTACGCCGAATCTTTTGACCAGGCCCTGTACGGCCTGTTTGGCAAGGCGGTACCCGAGAAGATGGCGCCCGGGACTCCAGCGGGCCCGGTACCGGGAATCAACAACCTGGTTCGCTCGGCGGACGATGCGTTCAACGGCTATCTTGATGCCCTTGGAAACAAGCGTTTCGACGATGCGGCCCAGAGCCTCAAGGACCTCCGGGACGCCCTGGACAGTTTGTCCGTCAGGGCCGGCGCCGCACCTCCACAAGCTGGAACGGACCGGAGCGGAGCAGGCGACAGCGGCAGTTGACGGCCGACCGGACCCTGGCCATCTCCGGCCTGTAACACCCTGTTGAAAAACGCGATCTGCGGCGTTACGCTTCACTTCTCATCAGTGCGGCGTACCATAAGTACGCCTTATTCCTCGAAATT
>JBKHBM010000091.1:0-18568 GCA_046542385.1 Desulfatibacillaceae bacterium
CCGCACTGATGAGAAGTGAAGCGCAACGCCGCAGATCGCGTTTTTCAACAGGCTGGTAACGGGCCTGTTGGTGCCCGGGGTCGCGTTGAACGTTCCGGGGTTGACATTGGGGAGGAATATATACATGCGGTGAGGAAACGCAAGGACTATTTTGACGCGCTGCGTTATAAACGTGAACAGGGTCACACTTGCGATATAAAATATATTTAATCTTTCCAGATAATTAAAAAACATGCCAACGGGGAGCCATGACACGGCGCTTCATGATCCTTTTTCCGAAAACAACAACTCTTTTCCCGGTCCGCCCTCCAAAAACAACACCCCGGCCCACATTGACCGCCGGGCGGCCAACGCGAAACCGGGGTGCTCACGTACCTTGTCGCAATCGATCCGGAGGGCCCTCAGGATGCACGGGGAACCCCCATCCCAGCTACTCCGCTCCCTTGTTCGATCTGTACTCGGCCAGATGAGCCAGTATCTCGTCCAGCAGCTCCCTGGGATACATGTCGCCCGCCATGTCGTACCAGACCGTGCGTGTGCGCATCTGCACGTCCCGGAGGGTGTCGCTGCCCAATTCCACCTTCTTCACTCCGTAATCGAGCATGGACTGCAGGGCGTCCACGTTGTCCTGTCGTACGGCCCTGGCCACCTTCTTCTCGACCCCGTCCCGAATCTCATGCACCCGCCGCCGGTACTTCTCCGGAAAATCGGCCCACACGTCGGCCCGCACCATGGTCCAGCTTGGCGAGTACCGTATGTTCATGGGGATCACGTAGCGCACGACCGAGTAGAGTTGCGCGCCCAGGATGTAGGCGGCCGGCGCGATCCCGGAATCGGCGCGCCCGTGCCTCAGGGCCGGGGCGGCCTCGTCCACCTCCGAGAGGACGACGTCCACGCCCATGGAGTCGAGAACGGCCTGCTCCAGAGGACCGAACCAGGAGACGAAGGTCAACCTGGACAGGTCCCGAAACTCCTTGTCCCATTTCGTGGAGTAGACATAGTCGAAGTCCTGGTCCAGCCACCCCACCACGTAAAAGCCGTTGGACTTGGCGATCCGGTCGAAGGTGGGCCGCATTATGTCCTTGACGTAATCCACCTCGTCGTAACTGCGAAACAAAAACGGAAGTTGGAGCACCGCGGTTTCCCGCACGGCGAGAATGACCCCCCTGCCGGACAGGCCCGCGCCTTCCAGGATGCCCTTTTCCATCTTCTCGATGTAGTCCGCGTCCTCCCCCAGGACGCCGCCCCAGAAAACCTTGACCTGGAGGTTGCCCTCGGTCACGTCCTCCACGGCGGGCAGCACGTGTTCCCGAATCCGTTTGGCCCAGGCCACGCCCTCGGGCGCCATGGAGGCGAATCGCCAGGTGAACTTCTTCTCCTCCTGGGCCAGGGCGGGCAGGGTGAAAACGAGCGAAAGAACTGTCGCCAATGCCAGAAGGCATGCGCGTGAGGTCGATTTCATGGCTTTTCCCCCGCGCGGCCGACCGGTGGGATGCGGTCGCGCAAATCGGACTCGTGAACAATCCGGATTAATGAATGCCCTTGTTCGTCAAGTACCAAAAACACAGCGAAAAGGCAATGTTCGCAGCCTCCGAATGCCCTCACGAAACACGTTTGCCGGTTGAGTATGAAACCGTTCCCATGTTATACAGAAGCGGTATCCCGTCAAATGATCGCACCGGCTCACTGCGTCCCAAAACCGAATACCCGGTCACCTCACACGCCCCTGCCCTACCCGGGGCGCGACCTGCCTTCTCATCCCAGTGCCCGGCGGGCGTTCCGCGCGCCGGCGGAAAGGAGCGGCGGCCATGGCGAAGAATTTCAAGAGCTGGCCCGAACACTGGCCAAGACACCTGGACTACCCTGACATTCCGGTTTTCGAGATGCTGGAGCAGACAGTCCGCCGGAGCCCGGACCGTGTGGCGATCATCTTCGGCGGCATGGAACTCACCTTCCTGGAACTGAAAACCCTCGTGGACCGCATGGCCGTCGGCCTTGCGAAGCTGGGCCTGGG
Source organism: Desulfatibacillaceae bacterium (assembly GCA_046542385.1). Lineage (GTDB taxonomy): Bacteria > Desulfobacterota > Desulfobacteria > Desulfobacterales > Desulfatibacillaceae > JBKHBM01. The sequence goes on from JBKHBM010000091.1 coordinate 2,015, forward strand.
AAAGGACCGGCGATTCGCCATCCATCTGCCCAACTGCCCCCAGTTCGCCATCGCCTACTATGCCGGGTTGAAGACCGGGGCCACGTTCACGCCGTTGAGCCCGCTGCTTTCCCCGGGCGAGGCGAAACACCAGCTGGCGGATTCCGGGGCCCGGGTCCTGGTGTCCCTCGACCTCATCTTCGGGGGCGTCAAGGACGTCCTGGGAGAGACAGACGTGGAACACGTGATCACCACCAGCATCGCGGACTGCTACAACCCGATCATCCAGCCACTCAAACCCCTGGGCAAGATCCCGGTGCCCGACACACTGGACATGGCCGAAATGCTTCGCGACAACGAGGGCGAGCCCGAGGCGCCGGACATCGACCCCAACCGCGACATCGCCCATCTCGCGTACACCGGCGGCACCACCGGCGTTTCCAAGGGGGTCATGCTGACCCACAAAAACGTCATCGCCAACTGCCTGCAGTTCAGCTCCTGGTTTTCGGGCACCTACCCGGAGTGGAACGGCGAGACCATAGTGCCCCGCCACCCCGAGGGGTTGGATCCCGAGGACAGCGTGGTCCGTCAGGATTCGGAAACCGCCCTGGTCGTGGTGCCCTGGTTCCACGCCATGGGCACCATAGGCTATCTGAACAACATGGTGGGTTCGGGCTCCACCATGGTGGTCTTTCCCCGGTTCGACCCCCATGAATACCTCACGGCCGTGGGCAAGTACCGGGCAACCAGCATGGGAGGGGCCCCCCAACTGTACGTGCCCCTGTGCTCCATGCCGGATTTCGGGCAGTACGACCTGTCCAGCATCAAGATCGCGGCCTCCGGCGCGGCGCCCCTGCCCGTGTCCATCCTCAACCGAATGCAGGACTCCATGTCCGGAGTGGTCATGGAAGCCTACGGCGCAACCGAGTGCACCATGGGCGCACTGGCCAACCCGCCCAGGCGCAACCTGGTCCGGCCGGGTTCCGTGGGCCTTCCCCTGGCGGACACCGAGGTCGCCATCCTGGATCCGGCCACCGATGAGGAAGTGCCGGTGGGTACGGAGGGCGAGATCTGCATCAGGGGCCCCCAGGTCATGCTCGGATACTGGAACCGCCCCGAAGCCACCGCCGAGGTGCTGCGCGACGGCTGGCTCCACACCGGCGACGTGGGCCGCGTGGACGAGGACGGATACTTCTACATCACCGACCGGATGAAGGACATGATCATCTACAAGGGATACAACGTGTACCCCCGCGAACTGGAGGAGGTCCTCCACACCCACCCGGCCGTGGAAAACTGCGCCGTGGTGGGAAAACCCGACGAAAAGGGCGGCGAAATCCCGGTGGGCTTCGTCCAGCTCCGCCCCGGCAGGGAGGCCTCCGCCGAAGAACTGATCGAGCACGTGAACAAGGAGGTGGCCGCGTACAAGAAACTGCGGGACCTGCAATTCGTCGACGCCATTCCCGTGAGCCAGGCCGGCAAGATTCTCAAGCGGGAGCTGCGGGAAAAGCTCAAACAGGAACAACCGGCATGAACGAATGTGCCCGGGACTCCGGTCCCGGGCACGACACACCCTACTCCGCCTCGGCGAAATCCTTTTCCGCCATCTTGCGCAGCGCCTTCTTGTCCACCTTCTGAATGGCGGTAAGAGGTATCTCGTCCACCACCCGCACCACCTTGGGCACCGCGTATTTGGCCACCCTCTCCTTCATGAAATCCACCACGTCGCCCCCGGACAGGTCGTACGCCGGGTTGGGCACCACGTAGGCCACGGGGCGCTCGCTGCCCTCCCTTTCCGGGTCGGGCACGCCGATGACCGCGGCCATGGCCACTCCGGGATGCTGGTACAAAACGTCCTCCAGTTCCCGGGAATACACCTTGTAACCGGAGACAATGATCATGTCCTTGACCCGGTCCACGATGGTGAAATACCCCTGCGCGTCCATTACCATGACGTCGCCCGTATGGATGTAGCCGTCCCTGTCCTTGCCCGAACCCGGCTCCGGCCAGTAGCCCAGCATGGCATGAGGCCCCTTGATGCACAACTCCCCCCGCTCGCCGTCAATGACCTGTTCCCGTGTCAGTTCCGCGCCCGTGTTCACGTCCAGCATCATGATGTCCGTATCCGGAATGGGGATGCCGATGGCGCCCCGCTTTTCCAGGGACCTGCGGCTTTCGTCCCGAGCCGTCTTTCTCACCTTGCGGGCCACCACAAGGGATAATGCCCGACCCACGGTTTTCGGCCCCAGCGCCCGCAGGACCCTGTTTGCCAGGGGGGCGAAGCCCGGCGCGGACAGGATGCTCCGCCCCAGCCTCACCCTGTCCCTGCCCCCGGCCATGCGAAAAATGAGGGACAGGTTCATGAAGACTACCGGCCCCATCTCCGAAAGCCCGTATCCCTCGATGAGACTGCCCGAGGATTGTTCCTCATACGCCGCGTGTGTCGAGGCGGGCAGCGGCGCGGAACCGGACACGCCCAGGATGCCGGTGTTGCCTAGTTCCTCCCGGGCCAGGTTCAGGAACTGAGTGGGAACACCCATCTGGGCGACGGGCCGGTACTCCTTTATCATGCGCACCATGGCGCCCGTGTCCCGAGGGTCTGTAACCAGAATCTGGTTGGCCCCCAAAAGGGTAAACAGGTGCATGGCCGCGTGGCCGTAGGAGTGATAGAAGGGGATGCCGAGCAATACGGAAATGGCGCCTTCCAGAGCCACCCTCCCGAAACGTCCCAGCCCGTCCAGGCACTGCAACGTGTTCGTGTACACCTGCCTGTGCGGCACCATGCAGCCCTTGGGCAGGCCCGTGGTGCCTCCGGTGAATATCAGCGTCTCCAGGTCGTTGGCCGGGTCCAGTACGACCCTGGGCGGATCGGCCGGGTACTGCTCCAGAAGGTCCGCAAGCCACACCACGCCCCTGGCCCGGGTCGCCTTGCGCGCGGCGGGCGGGTTCTCCGAATAGTCGTCCAGGGCGGACACGATCACGTGGGCCACCCCGGCGTCCCTGGCCAGTTTCCGGGAAAGGTCCAGGTGCTCGTCCGTTGTGATTACCGCCTTTGGCGACGCCTTGTCGAACTTGTGGGCCAGGTTCTGTTCCGGCTCCAGGAAACTGCTGGGCATGTGGACCAGGCCGGCGGTGCTGACGGCGTAGTCCGCCACCGCGTACTGGATGCAGGTGGGCAGCACCGTGGCCACCCGGTCGCCCTTTTCAAGACCCATGTCGGCCAGGGCCGTGGCCAGCCTGTCCGCGTGGTCCTTTATCTCGGGATACGCGTACAGCCGGTTCTTCTGTATGAAACCGGTTGAGGTGAATCTTTCCGCGGCCTGGGCCAGCATGTCGAAAACGGGCTTGTCCGGGTAGGGAGCAAGGGTTTTGGGTATTCCGAGGGCTTCGTATTCCATTTCCCAGGGCATGTCGTAAAGCGGCACGGGAACTCCTTTTCGACAGACGGTGAATGTTTTTGGCAGGGGACTACTACATACACTACGCAGTGCGTCATTGCAATGGTGTATTCGGACGATCGTTCGTCAGGAGGATCGCAGCGCGGTTTTTTTTCACCCGCCTTTGACATTCCCGCGCCCCGGGTTTATTTTTCGTGATACGCACCACAAACGTAACCGGCCGGAGGCCAGCGTAAAACGGCCTTTGACAGACCATCCCCAGAAAAAGGGAGACCTGAATGTCAGACATACGGATGCGAACATACGAGTCCGTGCCCGAATTCCTGAGAATCCTTACCGACGTGTTCCGGGGACCGACCTTTCTGGAAACCTTTTTGCGGCTTGACGGCCGCTTCCGGGAAAAGGTCATCCTCGAGGTGTCCATCACCAACAACTGCGCCATGTGAGCCCGGGTGCACACGGCCGTAGGTCTACGGCTGGGACTCACCGGGAAGGACATCGAGAACCTCATCGACCTGCCTGCCGAGCAGTATGAACGGCGGGAGTGGGTGGCCCTCAAGTATGCCAGGAAGTGGACCGCGCTCCGGGGCAAGGCTCCGGTACCCGTCTGGGAGGAGCACCTGGCGCGGGAGTACTCCAAAAAGGAACGCGCGTACATCGTGAAGGTCATGCGCATGATGATGCTCGCCAACTACACGAGCAACTATTTGCTCGGTCTTCCGTGGCGGGCCTCCCTGGAGCCGGAACGGAACTTTCCGGAGGCCGGGGAAGGCGTAATGGGGAAAGTCACGGGATCCGCGGCGGGCCTGCTCATGCCCCTGGCGTTGAAGGTCCGGTGCAAGACGGCCGTGGCGCTGAACCGCTGTGCCGAGACCTGCGACCAGGCCATGGGGCTCAAAACCTGCTCGGGAGCCAGGGCAGCGTAAGCCGGTCCGGCCGCTGCCCTGCCTGCGACATGAAGGCATCAAGGATCACCATGGGAATCACCAGCACGCTCCGAGGCAGAAAAAAAACGCATGTCGCCATTGTCGGCGCCAACTTCGCGGGCCTGTCCGCGGCCATGGCCCTGCCCGCGGACAGATTCAATGTCACGGTGATCGACCCCAATCCCGGGTTCGAATACCTGCCGTGCGTGCCCGAACTGATTTCCGGGCGCAAAAGGCCGAAAAACCTCAGAATTCCCAAGCAGCGCATAGTACGGCGTTCCGGCCATACTTATCTGCCCGAGCAAGTTGTGGAACTGGATCCCGCCCGTGGCCACCTGCTCACGGACAAGGGCCAGGAGTTCGCCTTCGACTTCTGCATATGCGCCGTGGGCGGCCAAAGCGCGGTGGGCCGTGTCGAGGGCGCACGAGAGCATGCCCGGCCGTTCCAGTCCGTGAACGCGAGCCACGTGATAGGCGAGAGGTTGGGCGATCTGATCGAGAACCGGAAGCTGGTCTCCGTGGTCATCGTCGGCGGGGGCTCCGAGGGCGTTGAGGTTCTGGGGGAGATACTGCGCGCCCACAAGAAAGCGCCGGGCCTGCACGTGCGGGTGATAGAAGGGGCCGGCAGGCTGATGCCCCACCTGCCCGAGGTGCTGGACAGGGAGGTTCGCGAAGCCGCGAGCCCGTACAACGTGCACTTCCACATCTACAGCCTGGTGAAGAGGGTGGAAACCTCCACCGTGCATCTTGTCACGGGCGAGACCCTGCACTCGGACCTGACCATCTGGACCGGCGGCGTGGAACCCCGTGCCCTGCTGCATGAATCCGGCCTTGCACCGGCCCCGGACTCCTGGGCTCCCGTGTACTCCACGCTCCAGAGCAGACGCTTTGACAACGTGTTCATTGCCGGCGATTCCGCGGACCTGCCTTTCGATGCGGAGAAAAAGGGATACCAGGCCATCGCCATGGGCAGGACCGCCGCGCACAACCTGTCCCGCCTGGTTTCCGGCCGCGACCTGGAATCCTTCAAGCCGGAGAACAAGCCCACCATCGTTCCCTTCGGCAATCTGGACTGCTACGTGGTGTACAACGGCACCGTGCTTGCCGGCGTGGCCCTGGGCAGCCTCAAGGAGGTGGTGTACCAGGTGGTGATGGCGCGCTTTGACGCCGCCATGAGCCCGCTGTACCTGGCCCGCCTGGGCAGGAGGGCCGCCAAGGGGTGGAAGAACCAGCTCGCCGCTTCCATGCACTCCGTGGACGCCATGCGCAGGCTGGGCAACGTGCGCCTGCTCAAAAAGCCCTCCCTGGCTACCTGAATGCCCCGGACAGCAGCCAACAAACAATTGACTGGCAACCCTCACCTGGACTAAACCGGGACCATGCCACGCGCGGCCCCGGGCCGCGCCTCTTCCGTCGAATATAGCTCGCGCCGCCGGGGTTTTCATGCACGCCACCAAGCGTTACCTGGTCGTCCTGTGGTTCATGGGTCTGGCATCCATCCCCATGTCCATGGTGCCGGCCCAGGTGTTCAACTACCTCACCGGGTTGTTGCAAAACACCGGTGACGTGGCGTTTTCGGCCGTCTGGCCCGTCATCGTCCTGTACTTCCTGTGCCGCGTGGGCATCGCCCTGCTGGACGTGGCCCGCACCGTGTTGAACGGTTACTACCTCGAAAACATCGTCCGGGCCTACACGCTGAAGGTCTTCGGCAGGGTACTCAGGATCAGCCCGGACTTCTTCCGCCGCCACGACGCGGCCCGGATCAGCAACCGGGTGATCCGGGACACCCGCACCGTGGAGTCCTTCTGGCTTAACCTCAAGGTGCAGATACCCCTTGCCGTGATCGGCCTGCTCGCCTACGGGTACGTGCTGTTCTTCGGCCTGTCCGCGGAAACGCCGGTGATCGGCCGGTTTCTGGGTTCCCACACCCAGCAGGGCAACTGGCTCATCGGTTCGCTCATCATCATCTTCGCTCCGGTGCAGTCCTTTTTCCTGTTCTTCGACAAAAGGATACAGCGGATCAACCGCGAGGCGGCCCTGGCCGGCGACGACATCGTTAGCAAGTCCTACGAAACGGTTGCCGGAGTCAACGAAATCCGGGGGCACAACGCATTCGACTTTGCCATGTCCCGGGTGTCGGACGCCTATTCCCGGTTCCGGCGCGTGCAGCTTCGCATGCTCAAGCTGAACGCTTTCTTTCGGGGCTTCGGCCCTTTTCTGAACGCACTGGTGAACTGCATCCTTCTGGAACTGGGCGCCCTGCTCTGCCTGGGGGATCTTAACCTCCCGGTGCTCGGCGTCACCGTGGAGTCCATCCGCTGGCAGGATTACCTGGGCTTCGTGTTCATGGCCATGGCCGTGCACGGATACATCGGCAGCATCATGCAGTTCTACTTCCGGTGGCGCATGACCCGCCAGACCATCAAACGGGTGGACGAGTACGCCAAAAGCCCGGTGGTGTTCGTGGGCGACGAACACGCCCCGGACGTGGACGGCAGACGGGACGAACTCGTGTTCGACGGAATCGGCTACGAAACCGGGGTGGGCACGAGGATCCTGGCTGACCTGAACATCGAGGTCAAGCCGGGCGAACACGTGGCGCTGGTCGGGCCGTCCGGATGCGGCAAGTCCACGGCGCTCAACCTCATCGTGAGGGACATCGCGCCTTCGTCCGGCAAAGTGGCATTTGACACCACACCGGTGCACGAAGCGGACTTCGAATCCCTGGCCGGGGAGGTTGCGCTGGTCCCGCAACGCGCCGTGCTCTTCGACATGAGCATTCGAAACAATGTGCTCCTGGGCCTGCGCCGCCCTTCGGACAAGACTGTCACGGACGCGGAAGGGCCCGTGGATGTCTCCAGGCTGCCGGACGTACCGGATTCTGAATCGCTGGACGATGTTCTTTTGCGCACCATGCACAAGGTGGGCCTTACCGGCGACCTCATCAAGAAGGCCCTGGACAGCCCATGCCCCGATTCCTGGCGAAAACGGTCCCGGATCCTGGAGGCCCGGGAACACCTTGGCGACGAATTGCGGGAACGCATTCTGCGGGCCTCTCCGGACCTGGTCGAACCGTTCGACCGCGGGGCATATCTGCGGCAATGCACCGTGCGTGAAAACCTGCTGTTCGGTTTTTCCGCGGAAACCGACGTCGCCGCCATGTTCGACGACGAATTCGAAGGCCCCACCAGGCGCCTGAACGAACTGCTTTCCGATCACAGGCTGCATGGCCGCCTGCTGAACCTGGGGCGATGGCGATTCGTCCGGGAGCAGCGCAGCGGCGGCCTGGTACGGCAGGTGTCCCCAAAACTGTACAACATCCTTACCGCGCTCACGAAAGCCGGGTACGACGCCTCGGACATCGCCGCGTCCACGGAAACGCAGACGGAAAACGGGATCGCGAACCTGTCCCGGCATCATCGCACGGTGCTTTTCGAAGTGGCCCTGGACACCCGCGCCGATCTGGCCGAAACCTTTTTCACCACGGGATCGGGATTTGTGGAGGACGTGCTGGAAGCACGGAACATGGTGACCGCTGACGGAAAAATGCGGAAGATGGACGTCAGGCATTTCGACGATCCCGACGCGGCCGGATGGTTGCGCCTTCGGGAAAGCCTCATCGGAGGCCGGGTCAACCCCCGCATCCGCGCCTCGTTCGAGCAGGTGGACGCCCTGATTGTGGATGCCCTGTCCGGGGAGGATCTTCTGGATGAACTGGTGCTCATGGGCATGGAGTACAGGGTGGGAGACCGGGGCCGAAACCTCTCCGGCGGCCAGGGCATGAAGGTGGCCATAGCCCGGGCCGTGGTGAAGAACCCCAACGTGCTGCTGATGGACGAGGTCACCGCGCCCCTGGACGAGGGCTCCCAGGCCCGGGTCATGAACATGGTGCGCGAGGACTTCGCCCACCGCACCGTGATCGCCGTATCCCACCGCCTGTCCTCGATCCGGGATTTCGACCGTATCCTCGTGTTCGATCGAGGCCATGTTGTGCAGCAGGGAAGCTACGAACAACTGTATGCCGAACATGGACTGTTCCGCACTCTCGTGGACCAGCAGGAAGGCAGGCCCCCCTCCCCGTCCCCGCGGACGGCCAGCCAGCCGGCGGAAGCCGAATCCGCCACGGAACAGTCCGTCCAAATGCAGCGAGTACTCGCCCTGTCCCCCCTCTTTTCCAACATGGACTCCAGCCACATCGCCATGCTGGAACGATTCGCGAATATCGTCGAATGCGCGAAGGGTACGGTGCTGTTCCATCGGGGCGACGACGGGGACGAGTTCTTCATCATCCTGGAAGGCAGCGTCCAGTTCTTCCTGAAACGCGACGACGCGGACGGTTTGCGCGAGGAAATCGTGGACACCTTCGGCCCGGGCCAGGCATTCGGCGAGCTGGCCCTGTTCGGAGACGTGCCGCGCACACTGGGAGCCCGCGCCGTGGAAGACGCCCGCCTGTGCACCATCAAACGGGACGACCTGATCCGCCTGATCGAGGCCAGCCCCGGCATCGCCATAGCCCTTCTGCAAACCGTGTCCCGCCGCATGGCCGGCATGGTGCACTGATTGGATGGGCGAATCGGAGAGGCAAAAGGCGGAGCGGTTGAAAGGCAAAAGGCGGCGCCTGCCGGCCTTTTTCAAACCGTGCGGACGCCGCCTTTTTTCATACCGCCTGAAACGACCGTGCAGGAGTTACTCGCGCAGGTCCTTTCTCAGAATTTTGCCCACGTTGGACTTGGGCAGCTCCTCGCGGAACTCGAACATCTTGGGAATCTTGTATCCCGTGAGGTTCTCCTTGCAGTACTGTTTCAGTTCGTCCACTGTCAGGGAGGGGTCCTTCTTGACCACGAACAATTTGACCACCTCGCCGCTCTTCTTGTCGACCACGCCCACCGCCGCGCATTCCATGACCTTGGGATGGCCGGAGACAACGTCCTCGATCTCGTTGGGGTAGACGTTGAAGCCGGACACGTTGATCATGTCCTTTTTCCGGTCCACCAGCTTGACGTAGCCCTTTTCGTTCATGAAGCCCATGTCGCCGGTGCGGAAGAACCCGTCGTCAAAGAAGGTCTTTTTTGTTTCCTCGGGCCGGTTGAAGTAGCCCTGAGTGACCTGGGGGCCCTTGATGCATATCTCGCCCACGTTCTCCTCGCCCAGGGGCAGGTCGTTGCCCTCGTCGTCGCGGATGGCCACGAGGGTGGAGGGAATGGGCAGGCCGATGAACCCGTTGTATTCCTTCAGGCTCATGGGGTTCATGCAGGCGGCCGGGGACGTTTCCGTCAGGCCGTAGGCCTCGATCAACGGTGCGCCCGTGATCTCCTTCCACTTGCGGGCCACCGGACCCTGGACAGCCATGCCGCCGCCCAGCGCCACCTTGAGCTTGGAGAAGTCCAGGTTGGCGAACTCCGGGTTGTTGATCAGCGCGTTGAACAGGGTGTTAACGCCCGTGATGGCGGAGAACTTCCACTTGGCCAGCTCCTTGACGAATCCCGGGATGTCGCGCGGATTGGTGATCAGCACGTTCACGGCGCCGATGGAGCTGAAAACCAGGCAGTTCGCCGTGAGGGAGAAGATGTGGTACAGCGGCAGGGGCGTGATCATGATCTCCTGACCCTCGTTGATCAGGTTGGAGATCCAGGAACGGGCCTGCAGCACGTTGGCCACGATGTTCCGGTGGGTCAGCACGGCGCCCTTGGAGACGCCGGTGGTGCCGCCGGTGTACTGCAGAAAAGCCATGTCATCCAGCGTGATGTCCACGGGCTTGAACGTCGAGGCATCGCCCCTGGCCAGCGCGTCCTTCAGCCGGATGGCGCTGGGAATGTTCCAGGCGGGAACCATCTTCTTCACGTACTTGATGACCGAGTTCACGAGAAGCGCCTTGGGGAAACCCAGCATGTCGCCGATGCTGGTAACCAGCACGGTCTTCACAGGAGTGTTGGCCAGGATCTTTTCCAGGGTCGCGGCGCTGTTTTCAAATATGACGATGGCCTGTGCCCCGGAGTCCTTCAACTGGTGCTCCAGTTCCCGCGCCGTGTACAGCGGGTTCACGTTCACCGCGATCATTCCCGCGCGCAGGATGCCGAACAGGCATACGGGATACTGTAGAATGTTGGGCATCATCAGGGCCACCCGGTCACCCTTTTTGAGGCCCAGTTCGTTCTGCAGGTAGCTTGCGAACTTCTTGCTCATCTCGTCGAGTTCCGCGTAGGTGATGGACTTGCCCATCTGGTGGAACGACGGATTGTTCGCGAATTTCTTGTAGGACTGCTCCATGATGTTGGGGATCGAGCTGTACTGGGACAGGTCGATTTCCGCGGGTATTCCCTTGTCATACTCCTTGATCCAGACTTTCTCCATGCTGCACCTCCCGATTGTTGTTTTGGAACTGATTTCCGGCATGACTCCGGACAGCGAATAGCCATAACGCGACGGAACGTCCCGGCGCTCCTTCGCGCTGACGACGGGCTATGACCTGAATCCGTGACGAAAATATTGAAAGAACGTGCAAAAGCCCCCATAATCGGACTTTTCGCGTTTCTTGAACAAATCTTCGTTTCACCCGGTGGGTGAAAGGATTTTTCGCCCTCCGGGCCGGGCTCTGACGCCGCAGACGCGCCGCATGAGACCGCTCACGGATTCAGGTATGAATTACTAGCTGGCTATCGATGGCCCACGAATGACGGAGCGCACTTACCCGCCGCCGTGAACCACCACGGCACTCCGCGAGCCTTTGAAAATAAAGCGACTGATTTTACGGAAATATCGGCCAGGAGGCCGATTTGCCGGGATTCCCGCGTTTCCCGGCAAGAGCTGGCTTATAGGAGCAAAGGGTCGTATACCATACCTTTGCTATGAAATAAAAGCCTTTTTGGCGGGGTTTGGGCACAAACCTCCCCTTTCCGAGTAAAAAACCCGACAGGAGGAGGCTCATTACACGAAAAACAGCTCAATACATGCCCTCGATAAGATCGGAAAAGGCCTTGTTCACGTACGCCCGCTTCACCTTCATTGTGGGAGTGACCTCACCGTCCTCCTCGTACAGTTTCTTGGGCAGGATTGTGAACTTCTTGACCTGCTCGACCCTGGCCAGCGTATCGTTGACCTGCTTGACTTCGTTTGAAATCAATTCCACGACCTCGGGCGAGTTGGTAAGGTCCCTGTACGTGGAGAACTGGATGCGGTGGTCCTGGGCGAACTTCACCACGTTGTCCTCGTCGATCATGATGAGGGAGGTGAGGTACTTCCGGTTGTCGCCGATGACCACGGCGTCCGAGATGTACGGGCTGGCCTTGAGCTTGTTCTCGATGTACTGGGGAGTGATGTTCTTGCCGCCGGCGGTAACGATGATGTCCTTTTTGCGGTCCGTGATGCGCAGATATCCGTTTTCGTCCAGTTCTCCCACGTCGCCGGAGCACAGCCAACCGTCCTTGAGGGTCTCCCCGGTGGACTCGGGATTCTTGAAATAGCCGCAAAACACGCCGGGCGATTTCACCAGTATCTCGCCGTCCTCGGCGATCTTCACCTCCGTGCCATCCACCGGCGGCCCGACGGTGCCGACCTTGAGAGCCCCAACCCGGGATATGCACGTAACGCCCGTGCCTTCGGTCTGGCCATACCCTTCGATGAGGTTGATGCCGATGGACTGGAAGAAAGTCAGGACCTCGGGGGCTATGGGCGCGGCGCCTGAATAGGCGACCCGCATGCGGTCAAAGCCCAGGTGTTTTTTGAGCTTCCGGAACACGGAAAAATGGGCCAGCTTGAACAACAGGTCCAGAGTGGCCGGCACGGGCTTGCGCTCCATCTCGAGGCAGGCCTTCCTGTTGCCGATCCGCACCGCGGCCTTGTACGCCTTTCTCTTGAACCACGTGGCGTCAGACATTTTGATGCGAATGGTGGAGCTGTACTTTTCCCAGATGCGGGGCACGGCATAGCCCACGGTTGGCGAAACCTCCACCATGTTGTCGGACACCGTGTCCGGGCTTTCAATGAAGTTCACGGTATATCCGTGGGTGATGTGGGCGAACACCGTGAACAGGCGCTCGAAGATGTGGCACAGGGGCAGGAAGGACAGCACCTCGTCGGTGTCGTGAAGGGGATTGGTCCGGATGATGGCCTGGGCCATCCAGGTGACATTGGCGTGGGTGAGCATGGCGCCCTTGGGCGGGCCCGTGGTGCCCGAGGTGTAGATGAGTACGCACAGGTCCTCCGGCTTCACGTCCATGGCCCGGCGCTCGTACTCCCCGTTCAGGTCGGCGCGCTGCTCGCCCAGTTCCAGAAGACGGTCGAAAAACATGACCTGTGGGTCCTCGAAATCCTTGAGGCCCTTGTCGTCCCAGACGATGACCTTCTCCACGGACGGAGCCTTGTCCCGAAAGGACAACCACTTGTCCAGCTGCTCCTCGTTTTCCGCGAACAGGAATTTCGCCTCCGAATGGTTGACGACATACTCCACCTGGGGCCACGCGCTGGTGGAGTAGATCCCCACCACGACGCCCCCGGCGCACTGTCCGCCCATGTCCGCGAGAACCCATTCCGGGCTGTTGTCCCCGATCACGGCGATCCGGTCCCCGGGTTCCAGCCCCAGGGAAATGAGGGCGCTACCCAACCTGGCGGCCTGGTCCCAGTACTCCCGCCACGAGATGTCGTGCCAGATGCCCAGTTCCTTTCTCCGCATGGCGACCCGGTCGCCGTATTTGTCCACCGCCTTTTTGAAAACCTTCGGCGTGGTTGTAGGCTCCATTTCGTACTACCTCCAGCGCTTCTTGCGCTTCCAGCGTTGAAAACCCTTGGCGGATTCCTCCTGGCGGAAACCAAGGTAGAACTCCTTCACGTTTTCGTCTTCGATGAGTTTGTCCGCGGGACCGGAAAGGACAAATCGCCCGTTTTCCAGAATCAGGGCGAAATCCGCGACGGACAGGGCCTTTTTGGCGTTCTGCTCCACCAGCAGAATGGTGGTGCCTTCCTTTCGGATTGCCACGATGATGTCGAAAATCTCCCTGACCAGAAGCGGAGACAGGCCAAGGGACGGTTCGTCCAGCAGCAGCAGTGAGGGACGACTCATCAACGCCCGGCCTATGGCCAGCATCTGCTGTTCGCCGCCCGACAGGGTTCCGGCCCACTGACGATCCCGGGCCTTGAGCACGGGAAAGAAGTTGTAGACCCGTTCCAGGTCATCCCTTACGGCGGCTTTGTCCTTTCGGGTGTACGCGCCCAGCATGAGGTTTTCACGAACGGTCAACTCCTCGAACACTTCCCTGCCCTCGGGAACGTAGCAAAGCCCCTTGCGCACGATGTCCTCGGTGTCCTTGCCGTCGATGCGTTCTCCCCGGAACAGGATCTGCCCCTTTTCCGGCTGGTCCTCGATCATGCCCATCACCGTCTTGAGGATGGTGGACTTGCCAGCGCCGTTCGAACCCAGGATCGCGGTAAGGGACCCCTCTTCCACGGTGAGGGACGCTCCCCGGACGGCATAAATCAGGTCGTAGTACGTCTCGATGTTCTTGATCTCGAGCAGGGGCGCCATTATTCCTTTACCTCCTCCTCGCCAAGGTACGCGGTAAGGACCTCGGGATGCTGCCGCACATGGTCCGGAGCCCCCTCGGTGATGTACCTGCCGAAGTTGATGGCGAGGATGCGGTCCGATATGTCCATGACCATGCCCATGTCGTGCTCGATGAGCAGGATGGTCATGCCGATGTGGTCGCGAATATCCCTGACCCAGAAGATCATGTCCTGCTTTTCCTCGGCGTTCATTCCGGCGCAGGGCTCGTCCAGCAGCAGCAGTTCCGGCTCCAGGGCCAGGGCGCGACCCAGCTCCACCAGCTTTTGCGTGCCGTAGGGCAGCGCGCCAACCGGCTTGTCGCGGACAGCGGCAAGCTCCAGGAAATCGATGATTTCCTCGACCCGGTGCCGGTGTTTCCGCTCCTCCTTCCCGGCAAAGGACCACGGCCCCCACATGACGCCGCCACGCAGCAACCCGGTTTTCATGAAGATGTGCCTGCCCAGCATGAGGTTTTCCATGGTGGACATGGCCGAGAACAACTCGATGTTCTGGAATGTCCTGGCCACACCCATCTTGGCGACCTTGTCCGGCTTCTTGCCCGTGAGCTTCTCGTCCTTGAAATACACCGCGCCACGGGACGGCTTGTAAATCCCGTTCACACAGTTGAACAGCGTCGTCTTGCCCGCGCCGTTGGGACCGATGACCGCGTAGATCTCGCCCTTTTGCACCTCGAAGCTGATGTCCTCGAGCGCGGTGAGGCCGCCGAACCACATGGTGAGGTTTTCCACCTTGAAAAATGACATCGTCCAGACCTGACTTGAAGATTCCTTGTTGGGCCGCGACTCCCTGTCGCGACCTGCGCCCGCGCTTCATCCCACCAGAATGACCGAGGACAGGACAGCGTGCCACGGCACGGTTTCGGGGTTGACCTCCTGGATGTAACAATCCAGTTCCGCGCCCTGGCTCAACAGCAGGTTCAGCAATCCGTTTTCGACCCTCGGGACATAGCCGACGTGGACGCCTTTCCAGCGTAGCTTGATCGCACCCCCGTCATACGGATTGTCCGGCTCCCGCACCAACTCCAGCGTGTCGTCCGCACGCATTCCTCCGACCAGTTTCGTTCCCTCGTAAAACTGGAAGCCGGCAATGTGAAACACGGATACCCGGTACTTCCTGCCTTCGAATTTCCGCCTGGCCCCGGGGCGCCAGGACCCCGGGCCGGCGGCCCCAAAACCAGGGACGAACAGGGCCGGGAGTCCCAACAATCCCTTGAGCAGCGTTCTTCTTCTGTTGTCCATGACACCCTCCTTTTCCATTTTCGGTTGCACGTTCGCGGTTTTCCGACCGCGTCGTCACCATCATGCAAAAGGGTTGTGTCAAATCCGGTCACAACGTTGTTCGTGCTGTGCCAAAAACACCGGAGCGGCCCCTCGCCGGAACCGCCCCGGTCAATTGGGTCGCCTACTTGATTTCGATCCAGTCCGTCAAGCGAATGGACGCGCCGTTGGGCCCGCACCTGCTGATGAACATTTCCTGCTGGCCCTGGCGGCAATTCATGTTGTCCTTGTCATAGGGCGAATAGCTGATACGTCCCATGACGCCGCGGAAGTTCTGCATCTTCTCCATCTCCTCCACGAACCTTTCGCGGGTGAGATCGCGTCCGCAGGCCTCGATACCCGCCACCAGCGGCTCCACAAAGCCCATGCCGGCATAGAAGAAGACGCCCCAGCGCTCGTCCTTTGCCGCGAACTTCTCATAGGCATTCTTGTAGATCCGCATGAGCGGGTTCCTGCTGTCCGGCGGCTCGATGAAGTTGGTGGCGATAACGCCTTCCCAGAGCCCCTTGCTGATCTTGTACATCAGGGGAAAGTCCGAGCAGGTACTGGTGCTAAGCCACTGGGTCTCGAACTGCATGGCCTTGGACGTGCCGATGATCTTCACCGCGTGGGTCGGGGTAACCCACAACAGCACGGCGTCCGCCCCGGATTTCCTGAGCTGCATCACGTGCGGTTTCATGTCCGAATCGGACTTTTCCACGGGGATGGACGCCACCAGTTCCATGCCATGGGCCGCCAGCTCCTCCTCCGCGCCCCTCTTGCCGTTCATGCCGTAATCATCGTTCTGGTAGACGATGGCCACCTTCTTCTTGCCCAGGATGTCCACGGAGTAGCGGGACAGGGCCTTGGCCTCCTTGTAATACAGCGGATACACCGCGAACAGCCGCTCGAACGGAGGGGACACCCAGTGCAGCGATCCGGAGGACGGGCCGACCCAGGGCACGCCGCGGTCCATGAGGTAATCCCGCACCGCCAGGCCGCAGGCCGTGCCGACGCCGCCGCCCCATGCAAAAATGCCCACGCCTTCCTGAAGCTCCTTCACACCCGCCTTGGTTCGCGCCGGATTGTATCCGTCGTCGAACATATGGTAGACGATCTTGCGGCCGTTGATGCCGCCCTGTTCATTGATCATGTCGAACAGCACGCCCGAACCCCGGGCCACCGCGCCCCAGGGAGCGGCCGGTCCGGTCTGAGGGCCCCACTGTCCGATGTGGATCTCCGTGTCCGTGACCCCTTCCTCGGCCATGGCGGCCGGTGCGAACAGCATCACGCACGCCGCGGCGAGAACCAGTAACAATCCCTTTTTCGCCATTTACAGCCCTCCTTTTGTTTGGGTTACGCAGATCATGCCTTGCATACTGACGTAACAGCCCGTTGAAAAACTCGGAATTTGCAGCCTGTTCAAAAACGATGAGATG
>JBKHBM010000215.1:0-3449 GCA_046542385.1 Desulfatibacillaceae bacterium
GTTTCCCGTCGCCTTCAAAATCAGAGGGTCCACATCGAAAAACAACATACAGGGTTGGCGTGCCCGGCGTACGCCGCACCGACGAGACACGCGCCGCGTACCGCGCAGTTCGCGTTTTCCAACAGGCTGTTATCCGGTTCCGGGCCGTCACTGGAACAGGTCGGTCTTCAGTCTGCGTTCCACCACACAGGGCAGGACCTCGCCGTAAAACCGCTCCATGTCCACACCGTAGTGGACCTTGCCGTCCAGGGTCCGCACCGCCAGTGTGCCGGCCTCCATCTCCTTGGGGCCTATGGTGAGCATCAGCGGTATCTTGTTCAACTGGGCGTCACGCACCTTCTTCTTGATGCTTTCGGTCCTGTCGTCCAGGTCCACCCGCAGCCCCTTTTGGAACAGCTCGTCCTGAACGCCCGCGGCGTACTCCACCAGCTCGTCGTTCATGGGCATGACAACGGCCTGGACCGGGGCCAGCCACAGGGGAAAGCGCCCCGCGAAATGCTCCACCAGAATGCCGAAGAACCGCTCTATGGAGCCGTAGATCACCCGGTGGATCATGACCGGCCTGTGGCGCTGGTTGTCCGCGCCGATGTAGCCGAGATCGAACCGCTCGGGAAGGGACATGTCCAGCTGCACCGTGCCGCATTGCCAGGTACGGCCGATGGCGTCCCGGATGTGAATGTCGATCTTGGGCCCGTAAAACGCGCCGTCACCCTCGTTGACCTTGTATTCAACCCCGTAGCGGGAAAGGGCGTCCACCAGACCGTTGGTGGCCGTCTCCCAC
Source organism: Desulfatibacillaceae bacterium (assembly GCA_046542385.1). GTDB lineage: Bacteria > Desulfobacterota > Desulfobacteria > Desulfobacterales > Desulfatibacillaceae > JBKHBM01. The sequence goes on from JBKHBM010000215.1 coordinate 782, forward strand.
TGCTCGTCCGTGCCGATGGACTTTTCCGGCCGGGTGGAAAGTTCGAGGTGGAACCCCAGGCCGAAGGTGCTGTACATTCTCTGCACCAGGTTCAGGACGCCCAGGATTTCGTCGGTGATCTGGTCCGGGGTCATGAAGATGTGCGCGTCGTCCTGGTGGAAGGCGCGTACCCGGAACAGTCCGGAGAGTACGCCGGAAAGCTCGTGGCGGTGCACGAGGCCGACCTCCGCGGTCCTCAGTGGAAGGTCCTTGTACGAGTGGTGGCGGGAGCCGAACAGGACCATGCCGCCGGGGCAGTTCATGGGCTTGATGGCATATTCCACCTCGTCCACCACGCTGGTGTACATGTTTTCCCGGTAATTCTCCCAGTGGCCGGAGCGAATCCAGAGGTCCTTGTGCAACAGGACCGGGGTCTTGGTCTCCACGTATCCGGCGCGCTTGTGCTCCTCGCGCCAGTATTCCAGCAGGGCGTTCCAGATTTCCATGCCCCGGGGATGGAAAAAGGCCATGCCCGGGGCTTCCTCGTGGAAGCTGAACAGGTCCAGCTGGGCGCCCAGTTTCCGGTGGTCGCGCTTTTTCGCCTCCTCGATCATGTGGAGGTAGCTTTTCAGCTCCTTCTTGTCGAAAAAGGCGGTGCCGTACAGCCTCTGGAGCTGCTCCCGGTCGGAATCCCCCCGCCAGTACGCGCCGGAGACCCGCATGAGCTTGAAGGCCTTGATGTACCCGGTATGGGGCACATGGGGACCACGACACAGATCCGTGAAGTCGCCCTGGGTATACAGGGAAACGGTGTCCGCGGGCAGGTCCTCGATGATCTCGTGTTTGTAGGGCTCGTCCCGGTACAATTGGAGCGCCTCGTCGCGTCCCACCACCTTCCGTTCAAACGGAATCTTCTCCTTGACGATGCGCTGCATCTCCCGCTCGATCTTCTCGAAGTCCTCTTCCGACACGGGCTCCATGTCGATGTCGTAGTAGAATCCGTTTTCCACCACCGGGCCGATGGTGAGCTTCGCGTCCGGATACAGGTGAAGCACGGCCTGGGCCATGACATGGGCCGCGCTGTGGCGCATGATCTCGAGGCCCTCCTCGTCGCGCATGGTGATGAAGCGTACCGTTGCGCCGTCGGGCAGGGTGGCGCTCATATCCATTTTGCCGCCGTCGGTCTCCACGGCCACGCACTGCCGCACGAAGCCTTCGGATATGGACTGGGCCACGTCGAATCCCGTTGGTTCCGACTCAAACTGCTTTACCGCGCCGTCGGGCAGGGTGATTTCCACCATTTCATCGCTCCGGAGAATGTATTGTGCGGCGCCGCGGGACGCCTTCGCCCCTGGCTGGGCAGGCTGTACAGGGTAAGTGATAACCTGTTCCCGGTCAAGGCCTGAGCACCGGAAAAAACGGTCCACTTGACATCCCGATCCGGTTTTCACGGCCTTTTGCGGATAACTTTTTGAAATGATTGATTATGTTAATGTCTGCCCGGCCGGCGCGGGTCGCGGTTTCTTCCCCGGCCGGGTGTTTCCGAGGCCCTGGCGGCCGAAATCGGCGCCAACCGCCGGTTGACGGGCCGCGGTATTCCGCCGATGCAGGTCTTGTCCCGGGCAAACCGGTTTTGACACGCGCCGCATCGTGGCCGCATCGTGGACTTGACAGGCCAACGGGGCGCCTGCATAGTGTCCCGAATTCCGGTCAAATGTCGAACGAAGGAAAGGACGCACGCATGCGGGGTGTAAGCAAATGGTTTCTGGCCACCCGGCCCTGGTCGTTCACCATGTCGGCCATCTCCGTTTCCGTGGGCGCGGTGCTTGCCGCAGGCCCGGATTTCTCCTTTTTCCTGTACGTGCTCACGGTCCTGGGCATGGTGGCGCTGCACGGGGCCACGAACCTCACCAACGACTATTTCGACGTGAAAAGCCGGGTGGACGTGCCCGACGCGCCCACGGTCAAGTACCGGCCCCACCCCCTGGCCCACCGGGATCTGGGCCTGAACCAGGTGCTGGGGCTCGCCGGTGTGTTGTACGTTGCGGGCATCGGCATCGGCGTCTTTCTGGTGGCCACCCGGGGCTGGCCCATACTGGCCATCGGCCTTGCCGGGGTGGTGGTGAGCGTGGGATACACCGCCGGCCCGTTTCCCCTCAAATACAGGGCACTCGGCGAGGTGGCCGTATTCCTCATGTGGGGGCCCCTTGCCATGGCGGGCGCTTATTACGTCCAGGCACAGACGCTGTCATTGACCGTGCTGCTGGTCTCCGTGCCTTTCGGCGCCCTGGTCAGCCTGGTGCTGCTGGCCAACAACATCCGGGACGTGGGATTTGACCGCAGGCGGAACATCATGACCATTCCCGTGCTGCTGGGCGAGGGCAGGGCGCGTCTGCTTTATGCCGGATTGATATGGCTCGCCTTTTTTTCCGTGGGAGTCATGGCCATCGTGGGACCGCTTTCCCCCTGGTCGCTCCTCGTGATGCTGGCCATCCCCCTTGCCGCGCCGCTCATGCGGATGGTGTCCGAAAAGATTCCGGATGACGCGGACGCACGGACAGCCAAACTGGACACCGCCTTCGGCGTGCTGCTGCTTGTTTCGCTGGTGCTGGACAAACTGCTGTAGACGGATGTGTAACAGCCTGTTGAAAAACGCGATCTGCGGCGTTGCGCTTCATTTCCCGTCAAC
>JBKHBM010000092.1:0-18511 GCA_046542385.1 Desulfatibacillaceae bacterium
GCATCTCATCGTTTTTGAACAGGCTGCCAATTTCGAGTTTTTCAACGGGCTGATAGCGCCGTACCGCGGGGGATTTCCGGAGTTTGTGCATCCCGCGTTGTCCGGCGTCCTGGGGTTGTCATGCATTCAGCGTTATGGGCTATCGATTGCGCTGCTGTGCCCGCAGTTCGATCCTGCGGCGACGCTTGGCAGCCTTGGCGCGTTTTCTGCGCTTTTTCACGCTGGGTTTTTCGTAGAAGCGTTTTTCCTTCAGCTGGGTGAGGACGCCCTCTTTGCGGAGCATCTTCTTGAGTACCTTGACGGCACGCTCCAGCTGGTTGTCAACGACATTTACCTGCACACTATCCCTCCCTTACAGTTTTCTTTTGCGGAACCCGAGGTCCGCGAATATTCCATCGGCAAAGGCCGACTTTATGCCCAGGGGCGCCGCGCAAAGCCCCCATGAATCAGGGGTGCCACAAAATACACACTCCCCTTCGGTTCGCATCCCGGAGAGGGCGGATGCGCCGCGTTGAGGAGAAATCGTGTTTCTTGTGGCGCGGCTATTCGTCAAAAGATAACACAGGGTTTGGGCCATTGCAAGGGAAAAGCTGCACCAATCGGGTTTTTGCCCAACCGACACCTCGCGGGCCATTCTTCTTCCTTAATATTATATGACGAACCCCGATGGTGCGAATTCCGGTCCTCCTCCGCGGCTACTCTCCGAAAACGCTTTCGTCCGGGGACACGATCCCCGGAGGCATGGGGGCAACCTCCTCGCCGCCCAGCACGTACCCCCCGTCCAGGCGAAGAATGGCGCCGGTCATGTACACGGCGTCCCTGGTCAGGAAGACGACGGCTTTTGCCGCGTCCTCCACCGAGCCGGTGCGGCCCAGGGGGATATGATCCAGCAGGGCTTGCCTCTGCTCCCGGGAAAGCGCTTCCCAGCCTCGGGTTCCCGGTCCGTGCCGGGTGTCGAAGAGCCCCAGCATGAGTTCGCACACCCGCACGTCCGGAGCCCCCAGGCGGGCCCACGTCCGGGTGAGCGTTTCCACGCCCCGGTTCGCCGCGGCGTATCCGTCGCTGAAAACCAGGGACGCCGGTCCGGCCCGGCCGACCAGCCCGGCTATGGATGACACGTTCACCACGCATCCGTTGCCGCCTGCTCTCAAGTAGGGCAGCGCGGCGTCGAACGCCCACCATTTGGCCCGCAGGGTGGTGGCGAACTCGAGGTCCCATTGTTCTTTCGTGTATGGACCGTGGACAACGGGCCATCCTCCGCGCTCGATGTTGTTCACCAGAATGTCCAGCCCGCCGTACCTTTTCGCCACGGACCCCACCATCTCCGGGACCGCGCCCGTGTCCAGGAGATTGGTCCGCAGCACCACGTGGTCTCCCGGGGCTTCGGAAAGGTCCCGTTCCAGCGCGGGCAGGTCGGTCTCCCAGTCGAACCAGTTCACCGCCACGTTGGCGCCCTCCCGGGCAAGGGCCAGGGCGCAGGCCTTGCCGATGCCGCGGATGCCGCCCAGTACCAGCGCGGTTTTGCCCCTGAGGTTTGCCATGCCAGCCTCCGGTTTTCCGGTTCAGGTGCGCACGCCGAATACGGCGAGCAGCAGCCAGCGCACGCCGAAATGCATCAGGACTTCGTCGTCTTCCAGTGCCCTTTGCACGGCCTTGTTAGGAAACTCGTCCAGACAGGCGAGGTCGCCCTGGCTCAGCCGTTCGCGAAAGCGGTCCAGGTCGTAGCACGCCATCTCGAACAGAATCTGGTGGGCCAGGGACAGGGGGCCGCCGCCTCCGGCGTTTTTCGCTGCAATCAGTTGCATGAAGAGGTCGTTGGCCCGATTGTATGGCGCAAGCCCCTGGTTTTTCACCCACTGTTCCACGGTCCATTCCCGGTCCTCGTCGTGTCCGGCGCAGTGCGCTTCCCGCATGAGGTAGTATTGCTCCCTGAGTTGTCCGGTCCGCCGATTGCGGCCGGACAGCCGAACCAGCGGATAGGTGCGGCAGGACCCGGGCCGGTCCGCGTACACGCCGCAACCTCCGGCGGTGAGGAAAGGGCAGGCCATGCCGTCCAACCCGGAAGGCCTGAGGGTGACGACGGGCATGCCGGTTTCGGGTCCCACGTGCCGGGATGTGTAGGCGCTCAGGAATTCCGTGGAGGACATGCCCAGGCTGTTTTTCATGCGCAGGATGTCGTAGGGGGTGAGGAACTGGTTCAGGTCTCCGCAACAGGCGTTGAAGCAGCCGACCTGGGGGCCGCAGCCGAACCGGAACCTGTCGTCGGGTCCCAGGGGCAGAAGTTCCGGTTCCCCGGCGCCCCGGTTTTGGTCGTGGTTTTCGTTTTCCCTTTGCATCAAGGCTTCCTTTGTGTTACGTCACACTCGTTTTGTATCCGATGTATCGGTCCCGTTTCGTGAGTCAAGATTTGAACACGGCGGGGCAAATGTCAAGCGGAACCCCGGAGGTGTACGGACGGTTCGTGAAAGAGGGACACGGGCTGGCGCGATGTCTGGAGAGGGGCGTCGGCCGGGCTTTTCGGCGCTGATGAATTTTTTCACAAAGGTGGGCCGAAAAATCTTGACAAATCGTGTGCCTGATGCTAGACACGGTTTGCTAATTCTCCGAATTGGTTGAAAAACCGTAACGGCAAGTTCGGTTTTGAGGCCTCTTGCGGAGACCCTGTTTTCCCCTGCTAAGTACAGGTTTCGCAACGATATTTCGGCGAAGATGGACGGCGGAAACCCGGGCGGCGGAACGAACCGAAAACGCAAACAGCAAGGATTTGCGTACCATAACGTTGGGGACAGCACAGGTTACCGAATAACGAGACAGATAATGGAAGGGAGGTGCGAACAAACACAATTTGAAACCAGACGAGCCCGCCCCCGAGAGAGCGCGGGCGCGCCATTGTGGTTGTTGGCGTATTCGCGAAAACCCACACTAACTCAGGAGGTAGATTAATGCCAAGTTTCGTAATTACTGAAAAATGCGACGGCTGCAAAGGTGGCGAGAAGACAGCGTGCATGTACATTTGCCCCAATGACCTGATGGTTCTGGACCCGCAGGCCATGAAGGCGTACAACCAGGAGCCCGACCAGTGCTGGGAGTGCTTCTCCTGCGTCAAGATCTGCCCCACCCAGGCCATCGAAGTGCGCGGCTACTCGGACTTCGTGCCGCTGGGAAGCAGCATCGTTCCCATGATGGGCACCGAGGACATCATGTGGACCTGCAAGTTCCGCAACGGAACGGTCAAGCGCTTCAAGTTCCCCATCCGGACCACCGCGGAAGGCACGGCCAACGCCTACGCCGACCTCAAGGGCAAGGACCTCGAGTCCGAGCTGCTGTCCACAGAGGAAGCCGAGGGCAGGACCCTGCCGACGCCCGCCTAATCCGGACGGAGACCGCGTCAGCACAGCCGAACTGAAAAGCAATCAGCACAACCTTCACCTACCAAGGAGGAACAGATATGGCTTTACCGAACAAACCTACTGGCGAGCTCAAGGCTGTAAAGGACCCGGAAGTCGAGGAGCGCGAAGTTGACATTCTGGTCGTCGGCGGCGGCATGGCTGCCTGTGGCACCGCTTTCGAGATCAAGAAGTGGGCCGACGACAAGTCGATCCTTCTCGTCGACAAAGCCTCCCTCGAGCGCTCCGGCGCCGTGGCCCAGGGCCTTTCCGCCATCAACACCTACGTCGGTGACAACAGCCCCGACGACTACGTCCGCATGGTCCGCAACGACCTGATGGGCATCGTCCGCGAAGACCTCATCTTCGACCTGGGCACGCACGTCGACGACTCAGTGCACCTGTTCGAGGAGTGGGGACTTCCGATCTGGAAGAAGACGGAAGAGGGCAAGAACCTGGACGGCAAGAAGGGCCTGAAGCTGGGTACCCTGAAGTCCGGCGCCCAGCCCGTCCGTACGGGCAAGTGGCAGATCATGATCAACGGCGAGTCCTACAAGCGCATCGTCGCCGAGGCCGCCAAGATGGCCCTGGGCGAGGAAAACATCCTCGAGCGCGTGTTCATCGTCGAGCTGCTGCTGGACAAGAACGAGGAAAACCGGATCGCCGGCGCGGTGGGCTTCTCCGTCCGCGAGAACAAGGTCTTCATCATCAAGTGCAACACCATGATGGTGGCCTGCGGCGGCGCCGTGAACATCTATCAGCCCCGTTCCGTCGGCGAGGGCAAGGGCCGCGCCTGGTACCCCGTGTGGAACGCGGGTTCCACCTACTACCTGTGCATGCGCGTCGGTGCGGAACTCTCCATGATGGAGAACCGTTTCACGCCCTCCCGCTTCAAGGACGGATACGGCCCGGTCGGCGCCTGGTTCCTGCTGTTCAAGGCCAAGGTGCACAACGGTCTGGGCGAGGCCTACGCCGGTGGCGAAGCCGCGAAGAAGGAGCTCGAGAGCTTCGCTCCCTACGGAACGGCCGCCATCACCCCGACGTGCCTGCGTAACCACCTCATGCTGTTCGAGATGAAGGAAGGCCGCGGCCCCGTCATCATGGATACCGTGACCGCGCTGGCCGAGCTCGGCAAAACCATGGACAAGAAGGAACTCAAGCACCTCGAGTCCGAGGCCTGGGAAGACTTCCTGGACATGACCTGTGGCCAGGCCAACCTGTGGTGCGCCACGAACACCGAGCCCGAGAAGAAGAACTCCGAGATCATGCCCACCGAACCCTACCTGCTCGGCTCCCACTCCGGCTGCTGCGGCATGTGGGTCTCCGGCCCCGGCTTCGACTGGGTCCCCGATGACTACAAGTGGGGCGACGGCGGCAAGGTGTACAACCGCATGACCACGGTCAAGGGCCTGTTCACCGCCGGCGACGGCGTTGGATGCTCCGGTCACAAGTTCTCCTCCGGCTCCCACGCCGAGGGACGCATGGTGGCCAAGTCCATGGCCCGCTGGGTCAAGGACCACGCGGATTTCAAGCCTGAAATCGACAAGTCCGCCCAGGAACTGGTGGACTACATCTACAAGCCGGTCCGGCTGTACCTGGACAACTACCAGTACACCACGGCCGAGGATGTCAACCCCGAGTACGTCAAGCCCTCGGGAATGGCCCTCCGTCTCATGAAGGCCACCAACGAGTACGGCGGCGGCACGGCCACCTATTACCTGACCACGGGCAAGAACCTCGAGATCCTCTTCGAGCTGTTCGAGATGATGCACGAGGACATGGAAAAGCTGGCCGCCGGCGACCTGCACGAGCTGATGCGCTGCTGGGAGATCAAGCACCGCCTGTGGACGGTCGAGGCTCACAACCGTCACATCCAGTTCCGCAAGGAAAGCCGTTACCCCGGCTTCTACTATCGCGGAGACTTCCCGGGACAGGACGACGAGAATTGGTTCTGCTTCACCAACTCGAAGTACGATCCGAAAGCCGGCAAGTGGGATGTGTTCAAGCGGGATTACCACAAGATCATCCCGGACTAAACCTCAATGCGTAAAACCTGATTAAAATCAGGCTCTTCTTAAGGATACCTCCAGGCGCTGAGAAGGCGCCTGGAGGTAATTTTTATTAGGAAGAGGCAAAAAATCAGGAACGCTACAACCTTTGTGCACGGAGGGATAGCATGACTCAAGAACAGGGTGCGGCTCGTGCCAGTGGAAGCATATTAGTAGTCGGAGGAGGAATCAGCGGGTTGACCACCGCCCTTGAAGCCGCCGAGGTCGGATATGAGGTCTTCATCGTCGAGAAAAACCCGTATCTCGGTGGTCGAGTTGCCCAGCTCAACAATTATTTCCCCAAGCTATGTCCTCCGACTTGCGGGCTCGAAATCAACTTCAGGCGGATCAAGGACAACCCGCGCATCCAATTCTTCACCCTGGCGGACGTGGAAAAGGTCACGGGACAGCCCGGCGACTATGAAGTGTCCATCAAGGTGAACCCGCGCTACGTGAACGAAAACTGCACCTGCTGCGGCGAGTGCGCCAAGGCCAGCCAGACGGAAATCCCCAACGAATTCAACTTTGGCATGAACAAGACCAAGGCAGCCTACCTGCCTCATCTCATGTCCATGCCGTTGCGCTACGTGATCTCCCCCCAGGTCATTGGCACCGAAGACGCCAAGCGCATCAAGGAATCTTGCAAGTACGACGCCGTCGAACTGGACATGGAACCCAGAAACCTCAAGCTGCACGTCGGCTCTGTTGTCTGGGCCACCGGCTGGCAGCCCTACGACGCCACCAGGATCGACAATCTGGGCTTCGGGCGCTACAAGAACATCGTCACCAACATGATGATGGAGCGCATGGCGGCACCCAATGGGCCGAGCGAGGGAAAAATCACGCGTCCGTCCGACGACAAGGCGCCCGACAGCATAGCTTTTGTGCAGTGCGCCGGGTCCCGTGACGAAAACCATCTGCCCTATTGTTCGTACATATGCTGCATGGCGTCGCTCAAGCACGTTTCCTACATCCGCGAGCAATATCCGGATGCCAAGTGCTACATTTTCTATATCGACCTGCGCGCCCCGGGCAATCGCTACGAGAAGTTCTACAAGCAGTACAAGGACGACCCCAACACCATCTTCATCAAGGGCAAGGTTGCCGAGGTACAAGAGGACAGCGCCAGCGGCGACATCACCGTGATCGCGGAAAACGCGGTGACCGGCGAGAAGATTTCTCAGAAGGTCAACATGGTGGTCCTGGCCACGGGCATGGAGCCCACGACGGCCGAGGCGAAACTGCCGGCGGACCTCAAGTACACTGACGAAGGCTTCATCCTGAACGATTTTGAAAAGGGCGGGATGTTTGCCACCGGCGTCGCCGCGAAACCGGGCGACGTGATGTCGTCCAACCAGCATGCGACCGGCATGGCTCTAAAGGCGATTCAAACCCTGGTGAACCGGTAGGAGGTTATCCATGCAGAAGAAATTCGGTTTTTACATATGCGAGGGGTGCGGGATCGGCGAGGCCATCGACACGGCTGCCCTGATCGAAAACGTACCCGAGGAGGAGGGTTACTCCAATTGCAAGACCCATCCCATCCTCTGCAGCAAGGAGGGTGTGGAGATGATCCGCAAGGACGTGGAAGAAGGCGTGAACGTCGCCGTGATCGGTGCGTGCTCCCGCCGCGTCCTGTATGACACCTTCAAGTTCGACGGCTGCTTCGTGGAGCGCTGCAACCTGCGTGAGCAGGTGGTGTGGACGCATCCCAAGGCGGAGATGGTCGAAGGAGAAGGCGACGAGGAGATCAACCATCTCCAGATGATGGCCGAGGACTACATGCGGATGAGCATGGCCAAGGCCGAGAAGGTCAAAACCCCGGAGCCCTACAAGCTGGATACCATGCACAGGGGCATCCTGATCATCGGTGGCGGCGTCGCGGGAATGAAGGCCGCCATCGAGGCCTCGGCCGCCGGTTACGAGTGCACCATCGTGGAGAAGGAAGACAAGCTCGGTGGGTGGGCCCGCAACGTCAGGAAGCAGCTTCCCCTGGGCTGGCCCTATGAGGAGACCGCCAATCCGCTGGTCGACGACCTTATGAAGAAGGTGGAGGCCAACAGCAGGATCTCGGTCCGCACCGGCACGGTGGTGGCCCGCGTGGCTGGCCAGCCCGGCGATTTCACGGTGTCCTTCAAAAAGCCCGGAGAGAAGATTCCCTTTGACGTACCCTATCCGCTGCCGGAGGAGATGAAATACGACGAAAACGGCAAGGAACTGGACGTCGAAGCGCAGCACGCCAAATTCCAGGAGTACAACGAGGGCCGTCTGGACATCCTTCAGACCGACCCCGAAGGAGTGAAGTACGGCGCCGTGATCCTGGCCGCCGGTTGGCGTCCCTATGAGGCCAAGGAAGGCGAGTTCGAACACCTGGGCCTGGGCAAAAGCCCGGACGTCGTCACCAATGCCGAGTTCGAGAAGATCGCGGCATCGGGCAAGATCACCCGCCCGTCCGACGGGCAGCCGGCCAAGTCCGTGGTGTTCGTGCAGAGCCCGGGAGCGAACGAGGACGACTCGGACTTTCCGTACGCCTCCTCGGTCACCAGCCTCGTGACACTCAAGCAGGCCAAGTACGTGCGCGAGGACTACCCCGAAGACGGTCGCGCCTTCATCTTCTACCAGCACATGCGTACGCCCGGCCTCATGGAGAATTTCTACAAGGCCGTGCAGCAGGACGAAGGCGTCTTCATGACCAAGGGCGGGGTGACATCGGTGGCGGCCAACGGCAAGAAGCTGAAGGTGGGCGCCGAGAACACGCTGCTGGGACAGGACGTGGAAGTCAACGCGGACATGGTGGTCCTGGCCAACGGGATGATTCCCATGACCTATGACGACCCCGTCGTCAACATGGCTTATCGCCAGGGTCCCGCGTTTCGTGACATTGCGCTGTTCGACCAGTACGTGGACAGTAACTTCATCTGCTTCCCGTACGAGACCCAGCGTACCGGCATCTACGCGGCGGGCGGAATACGCCGCGCCATGACTATGGCCGAGAGCATGGACGACGCCACCGGAGCGGCGCTCAAGGCCATCCAGTGCCTCGAATCGGTGAATCGCGGCGTTTCGGTGCATCCCCGTTCGGGCGACATCACGTACCCGGACTTCTTCTTCCAGCGCTGCACACAGTGCAAGCGGTGCACGGACGAGTGTCCCTTCGGCGCCATCGACGACGACGAGCGCGGGACGCCCAAACCGAATCCGACCCGGTGCCGCCGTTGTGGTACGTGCATGGGCGCCTGCCCCGAGCGTATCATCAATTTCGCGGATTACAGCATCGACTCGGTTGGTTCCATGGTCAAGGCGGTGGGAGTTCCCAGCGAGGACGACTACGACGAGCCCCCCTACCGCATACTGGTGCTGGCTTGCGAGAACGACGCCTATCCCGCGCTGGACATGGTGGGCTTCAACAATATGAAATACAACCACCAGATCCGCATCATCCCGGTCCGCTGCCTGGGCTCCGTGAACGTGGTGTGGATCAAGGACGCCCTGTCCCAGGGAATGGACGGCGCGCTTCTGCTGGGATGCAAACACGGCGACGACTACCAGTGCCACTTCATCAAGGGATCCGAGCTGGCCAACATCCGCATGGACAAGATCGGCGAGGCCCTGACGAGTCTGGCCCTGGAAAAGGAACGCGTGGCCCAGGCGGAAGTCGCCATCGACGAATACGACAAACTGCCTCAAATCATCAACGAGTTTGTCGAGCTGGTCGAGGGACTCGGTCCCAACCCGTTCAAGGGATTCTAAACCACCGGCGTTTTCCGGGACGCCGTCCGTGGAACCGCCCGCGGCCGGCGCTCCGGAAACGTTGAGCATAACGGAGGAGGTTTTACAATATGGCCCAGAAAGTTCTGTTGGAACCCGATGTGCAATTCATCCGGGAAGTGAACAAGCGGGGCGGTGATACTCTCAAGAAGTGCTATCAATGCGCGACCTGTTCGGTTGCGTGCCCCATTTCACCGGACAACAAACCCTTTCCGCGCAAAGAGATGATCGACGCGTCCTGGGGCCTTTCCGACAGGCTGGTCTCGGACGTGGACGTGTGGCTGTGCCACCAGTGCGGCGACTGCTCGGTGCGCTGTCCCCGCGGCGCGCGGCCCGGCGACGTGCTCGGCGCCATCCGCAATTATGCAATCGAGTACTATGCCAAGCCCAAGGCCCTGGCCAGGGCGGTGAACGATCCCAAGATGCTGCCCGTACTGATCGCCATTCCGACCGTGCTGTTTCTGGTGTTAGGCCTCATCACCGGCCTGCTGGACTTCACGCCGGAGCCCCTGCATGAAGGCGTTTTGTCCCATGGAGACTTCTTTTCGACCTGGCTGGTGGACATCATTTTCATCCCGGCCGCCATCTTCGCGGTCGTTGCATTTGCCCTGGGACTCAGGAATTTCGTCACGGACATGCACGCATCGTCGGTGCGGGAGAAAAAGGTTGCGATTGAAAAGTTCGACGTGAAGGATTTCCTGAAATCCCTTCCCTCGACCATCGTGACCATCCTCAAGCACGACAAGTTCACACAGTGCGGGGAGAACACGGAGCGGGCCACCACCCACATGATGGTGCTCTACTCTTTTATCGGTCTGTTCATCGTCACCACGTTCTTTTTCTTCGTGCTATACGGCTCCATGTTCTATCAGTGGATGTCCAACGGCTATCAGGACTTTTTCGGCCATGCCTACGAGCATGCCTGGCACAGCCCCTACAGCCAGTGGAACCCGGTAAAGTGGCTGGCCAACATCAGCGGCATCGCCCTTCTGGTGGGCGGTCTGGTCATGCTGAAGAACCGGCTGGGCAAGGACCCGCAGCACGCGAAGAACAGCTACCAGGACTGGTTTCTCATCGGTCTGGTCATCGGCCTGGCCGCCACCGGCCTGGGCGCCGAAATGACCCGCCTGGCGGGCGCCGCGTTCTGGACCTATCTGGTTTACTTCATCCACCTCATCTTCGTCTTCGGCCTGTTCGTGTACACGCCTTACAGCAAGCTGGCCCACCTGGTGTACCGCACCGTGGCCATGATGTACGCCGAGTACGCCGGCCGTGAAGAGAAGGTCAAGGAGACTGCCGTGGAACCCGCCGCCGCATAGGCCACGCAATTGTTCATAAGGCAGGTGATCAAACAAAAAGCCCGGGGCTCGTGCTCCGGGCTTTTTGTTTGCCCCCGGTTTTTCCTTTCGTGAAAAACTTTTCAAAATCCCTTGCACACGCCTCTGTTCAATGGTAGTTTTCTGGTACTTTTGCATTATTCCGACACAAATGAGCGCAGTCGAATGCCGGAAAGCACGGAACAGCGGATTCCCGGCACCGGCACTTCTGCATGCCGCTGCCCTGAAGATCCGCACCATCAATCCTCACCATAACCGACGCTCCAAGGAGAAGAGCAATGCGTATGCTCACGTCTTTCATTGCCATGTCGATGTTGATTCTGCTGATACTCACGGCATCTGCCGGAGCTTCCGAGCCCACCATCGTATGGAGGGTCGCCACCCTGGCCCCCAAGAACCTTGGCTGGGCCAAGCAGGTGGAGAACATCGTCCTTCCCTGGATTTCCGAAGCCTCGGACGACAACGTGGCCATGAAGATCTACTGGGGCGGGGCCATGGGCAATGACGACGACTACATCCGGAAGATGCGCATCGGCCAGTTGCAGGCAGCGGGCCTTACCGGGGTCGGAGCGAACCTGGCGGCAGAGGAGTTCGCGGTGATCGGCCTGCCCTTCCTGTTTCGAGGCTTCAACGAGGTGGATCACATCCGGAGCACCATGTTTCCGGTTTTCGACAAGTACTTCGAGGAGAATGGATACAAGCTCATTCTCTGGATCGACCAGGACTTCGACCAGATCTATTCGAGCAAATGGCGGTTCGATGATCTGGATGATTTCGTCAGGGCGAAAATCGTTACGTGGTACGGTCCCAGCGAAAAGGCGATGCTCGAGGCCCTTGGGGCGGACCCGATCGAGCTATCCGTGAACGACACTCCCGAAGCCGTAAGACAGGGGGTGGCGGATACGAATATCGCGCCGGCCATATGGCAGGTGGGAGCGCAACTGTATTCGATGACCAGGTACGTGAACACCATGAAGCTGCGGTATTCCCCCGCAGTCATCCTGGCCACACTGGAGGCCTGGAACGAAGTTCCCGAGGAATACCGGAGACGGCTTGAAGTCCGTCGGGAGGAGGTGCAACAGGAGTTTTGCGTGGGCACGCGCAGGGACAACCAGATGTGCATCGAGGGGATGCTGCAGTTTGGCGTGGAGATGGTGGATGTGCCCGAGAAGGAGCTTTCAAGGATCAGGAAAACGGCACTCGGCGTGTATGATGATCTGGCGGGGGAGTTGTATTCACGGGACCTTTTGAATCAGGTGCGCGCCCATCTCGCCGAGTTTCGTTCCGGCAAGGCGTCCCGCCATAATCCGAAGGCCAGGCAGCCGGTTGTCGCGGTGGCTTCCAGGTCGTCGAAGACCGGTTCCCCGGAAAAGGAAGCGCCGGCCCGTGCTGAAAACGTGCGGGGAACGTCCGGGGGGCGAACTGAACCGGAGGGCAGGACCGAGGTGAAAACCTCAGAAGAGAAGAGGGTGCACATCACCTACAAACCACAACCCAGCACCTGGGAATTGCGAAAGCTGCAGTTGGAAAAGGTGCAGACGAGGCTCAAAAGGCTGGGGTACTATGATTTCCAGGTGGATGGAGTCATGGGGCCCATCACGCGGACGGGCATCGTCAACTACCAGCGTGACAATGGCCTCACGGTTACCGGGAACGTCAACGATCAACTATTGGGTCACATGGGAATCGAGTAGAGGAGCGGGCGGCGGGTGCCTTTCGCGTAGAATGGGCCATTTACACAAAATACTTTACAGACCCGACCGAGGCCGCGTCATTACAAGTGTCGTGGCACGCGGCAGCGGAAGCGGATCGGGCTTCCATGCTGGCCTGTCAATGGACGAGTCCAACCTGGTGCCTCCAAGGCGACACAACCTCGGTTGAAAACAGTCCGTCATTACGCAAAAAGGGGAGCCATATGGCTCCCCTTTAGGTTTCGACCAGACATCCTGGTGGCGTTCAGGACGTGATGCTACTTGGTGGTGCCTGTGGCGGCGCCATGCAGTTTGACCTCGACCTTGTCGGTCAGGTTCTCATAGTACTCGCGCAGGATTTCGAGAACCTCGTCACGTCCGAAGTGATCCGGAATCTCGGTGCCTTCGGAAAGGCCCTTGCGGAGGGCGGTGCCGGACAACAGCACGCGTTGATCCTTGTCATGCGGGCAGGTGCGCAGCGACGCCATGCCGTCGCACTTGTAGCAGTAGAAGGTCCAGTCGATCTTGAGGGGCGTGCAGAGCAGCCGCTTGCCCGGATCCTCCGGCTGGGGGATCTTCTCGAAGATGGTCTGGGCTTCAAACATGCCATAAAAGTCGCCCACGCCGGCATGGTCGCGGCCGATGATCATGCGCGAGCAGCCGTAGTTCTGACGGAACGTGGCGTGCAGCAGGGCCTCGCGGGGACCGGCGTACCGCATGTCCAGAGGATAGCCGCCCTGGATCACCTTGTCCTCGACGAAGTAATTCTTCACCAGCACGTCGATGCACCTCACGCGGACGTCGGCCGGGATGTCGCCGGGCTTCAGGTTGCCGACCAGGGAGTGGATGAACACGCCGTCGCAAACCTCCACCGCGATCTTGGCCAGGTACTCATGGGAGCGGTGCATGGGATTGCGCAACTGCATGGCGGCGACTTCCTTCCAGCCGCGATCCTCGAAGTTCTTGCGGGACTCGGCGGGCCGCATGTAGATGTCGCCGTACTTGGTGGGAAATTCAGCCTCGGACAGCACCTTGACGGGGCCGGCCAGGTTGTAGTCCTTCTGGCTCATGACCATCTGGACGCCCGGGTGGTCTTCCTCGGCGATCTTCCAGAATTCCTCGGCGGTGGGGGTGCCTTCACCCATGTACACCTGCTCGCACTCCCAGCGCTTGTTGGCCTCGGTCATCTCGTACTTCTCGGTGACCTTCATGGTGGCCATGATCTCGTCGCGCTCCGGATCCCAAAGGGCGATCTCCTCACCCTCGACGATGCCGTCGGCGTCCGTCTTGTCGGCGGACAGGGTGACGGGGATGGGCCAGAAGGTTCCATCGTCCATCAGGTAGCTTTCGCACACGCTCTTCCAGTCGGCCTTGCTCATGAAGCCCTCGAGCGGGGAGAACCCGCCGATGCCCAGCATGATGAGGTCGCCGCGCTCGCGGGGACTGATGGGCAGCTTCTTGAGCGCCTGGGCCTTTTTCTTTTCGGCGGCAAGCTCGTCACCTTCGAGCAGACAGCAGACGAGGCCTTTGCCTCCATGCGGTGGAATCAATTGGGACATTGTTTTCTCCTTTCCCTCTCTTCTCGGTTACTTATCAGTACGTGGCGCCTGGCAGGGACGCCACCAAGCATCCTCTACCCAAAAACCATGGCACTCTAAACCGCGTGAATACCATTGTCAAGCGAAACACACAGGCTCTTTCACGCATCATCTGTTGAAATCCCCACGCGACCCGTGTATGCTGCGGATTGTGCCGGTTAGCCTTACGGGCATTCAGCCGTTGGTGCCAATCCAACCACACACCCTTGCTTTTCACCCCGTTTTCCGGGTATATACTAGCCAGCCGCCGTGGTCGCGGCCTACAAAAATCCCTGGCCAGCTAAAGGGTTTGTCGCAATATGCATCTAAAGGGAAACTTCGAGCCTGCTTCTCTCGCCAGTATTCTCCAGCTTTTGTCCAACGACGAACGCACGGGAATTCTGCATCTGACCAATGGCGAGAGCGAGGTCAAGATGTTCGTGAAGAACGGAGACGTGATCTCCGCCACGGGCTCAAGCAAGGAATCCCGGCTGGGCTACCTGCTTCGGAGCAAGGGCATCATTTCCGTCAAGGACCTGGCCTACTGTCTTGCGGTGTCCAAGGAGAAAAAGCAGGCGCTGGGCAGCGTACTGGTCAAGCGCGGCTTCATCTCCGTGCAGACCCTCAAGAAAACGATCCACCGCCAGGCCGAGGAGGTCATCTACAACCTGTTTTTGTGGAACAGCGGCTACTTCGAGTATAACGACACGAACAATGTGCCCAAGGGGGCCCTGGTCACCAAAATCGACATCATGAATATCATCATGGAGGCGACCCGTCGCATCGACGAGATGTCCGTGTTCGCCAAGCATATCCCCAGCGACAAGCTGATATTCAAGGTGAATGAGAAGGCCATGGCCAAGCAGAAGATGAACTTCAAGCCCAACGAGCAGCGGTTCATCAGCCTGATCGACGGCACCAGGACGGTCCGGCAGCTCATAAAGATCAGCGGGTACGACGACTTCACCGTCTACAACATCCTGAACTCCCTCATCTCCACCGGGCTTATAGACCGCAACGAACAGGCCCATACCGTGGAAAGGAGGACCGGTAGCGACTACTCGGACATCGTGTTGGTCTACAACGAGATTTTCCAGGTCATCAAGGAGAACCTCGAGGCGGAACTCGAAAAATGGATCATCAACATTTTCGAGGACGCCAACCCCGAACCAGAACCCGAGCAGGTGGAAATATTGAAGCGCCTCCACGATACGGCCCTGACCAAGTGGACCCGGAACTTCGTGGAAAACTGCAAGCCGGCCAATTCCCCCCAGCAGAAGAGCCTGTTCAAGGACTTTTACCTGGACAACACCGTCGAGAACAACATCCTGGTGGTTTCCGAGGCATTGAAGCCGGTGAAGGAGTTCGACCGGGGCCGCGCCTTTCTGGTGAAAAGCTTCAACCAGTTCGTGTCCAACCTCCTGGACACCGTGGTGTCCAGTTTCGGGATGAGGTCCACCCGCAAGATGCTGGTGGCCATCAACAATGCCCTGATCCACATCAATGAAAAGCAGGCCCAGTTCCCGGAAAAACGCCGGATCATCAAGGGCATGATGGATATCCTCATCCGCATGGCCCAGCAGAGCAAGGAGGATGGCGACGCCGCCAAGAACCGCACCGGAGTGTTCGCCGTGTTCTCGGAACAATAAAGCCTGGTATCGCGAAACATCCACGGAAAGTGCAAGGCCGCCCGAAAGGGCGGCCTTTTTGTCTATGGATTCCGAAATATCCCGAACCCGGGGCGGGAACATCGACGGACACATGTGCGCCGTTCAAGACCGTACCCGGATTCAGGAAAGTAAGTCCGCGCCCTCCCGCTACTCCAGCCTCAACGTCTTGACAGCAGGGTTGTCGGGGGCATTTTGCACGTACCCCACGGCGCCCTCGGTGCCGGCCACGTAGGAAATCATGTCCTTCTCGCTGCGAACGTATCGGGGCGCGGCGCTCCGGCCGGTGAAGATCATGCGTTTCCAGTAGGTGGAGAATTGCGAGGGGGTCTTTCTGACCAGCCGCCGCAAAAAGGCCTCGTGAACCTGTCCTGATTCCAGCAGCACCGGTTCGACGGTGCGGCCCCCTTTCCAGAGTTTCTTTTTGCCCAGAAAAATGCTCTGCAACTCCTGCCGGCTGATGGACTCCACCGGGACTCCGTCGTTTGCGATGAGGACAAAGTCATCGGCCCAGGCCGCCTGGACGGGCAGGAGCGTGACAAGGATGAAGAAAACGATGTATTTCATGGTGCTTCCTCCCATTGATTGTAGTCGATGAATCGGGGCGCGGCCGCTGTTCCAGATCGCCTCCGCCTGTGACATCCCGTTTTCGCGCAAATCGCACGGACCTGGCGTTTAAAAATAGAAGGTCGTCTTGAGGGCCATGATGGTCCAGTCGTCCTCACGGCCCCCGGGATTGTTGTAGTCGTACAGCCGCGCCGCGCCGTCCACCCAGTGCCATTCGGCCTTGGCCAGCCAGTTGTCCGTGATGTCCACGCGCAAAAACGCGGTCCATTCCCTGTGGAAGGCGTAATACGGCGGTTCATTGAAGGTGCGTGCCCTCTGCTGGCCGTCCGGGTCGTCCTCGTTGGGGATGTACTCGCCGTAGATCAGGCCCGGTGTATATCTCGAGAAGAGTTGGTAGGACCCCATTACATACCAGCCCTGGGCCTCGCTCACGACTTCCACCTTGTCCATGGGAATCGGCGGTGCTGCGCCCATGGAATTTTGCACGTTCAAAAATTCCATCTCCATCGTGCCACGAAACTTCTGCCATTCCGCGGTCAGAACCAGGTCCCGCCACGTGTACTCCGCGGACAGGACGATGTTGTGGTCCATGGTGTGGTCCACCTGAACGTCCATGGTCCACGGAAAGAAGAACGGTGGTCCGGCCGGACCGTTGGGGTTCACCGTGAGGTCGCCGGTCAGTTCGTTTTCGCCGTGAAACAGGGATGCCCCCAGCCTCAGGCCCACGGGCAGGTTCCAGCGCAACGCGCCGCCACAGATGAACTGGTTGTCGATCTCGCCGTTCCGTACTCCGGAGGTGGCGGCGCCCATTTTGGCCATCTGTGCGTCAACGCCGCGATCAAAGGCCTCGAAGGAACCCCGGACGAAGATGCCGTCCTGGTCCACGTCAATGGCTCCGTAGAACGTTTCGTAATCGAGGTCGCCGACCGCGGGCAGCATGATGTTTCCATAAAAACCGACGCCGTTGTAGACATTGAACAGGTCCCGGCTTCCCTCGTCGTACAGGGTCTGCGGCAGAAACACGGGGTTGCGCAGCATGTCCACGTCGCGTCCCTGGTTGTAAAGGCCCATGGGCAGCTTGCAACGGCCGGCGCGCACCCCGAACCAGTCCCTGAGCCGGTAATCGCCCAGGGCCCAATCCAGTTCGAATTCGTTGTTGCCCTGGTCGCCGAGGTCCTTGGACAGGGCCTGGACGCCGATGTACAGCCTGTCACGCTGGTACGTCGCGTTGAGGGCGGCCTCGTTGAACTGGAAAGTGCCGTCCCGGGTTTCGGCAAGCCAGTTGTTGTCGCTGGTTTCGATGTACCCCTGGCTGACGAATCCGTGAAGTTGTATGTCGCCAGCTTCAAAGGCCGGGAGCGGAGCCGTCCAGAGAAGGAGAGCGACGGCGGCGCAAGTCGCCGCGAGTCTGGATGATGCGTTCATGTTTTCCCCCTTGTCATGATTAAAGTGATCGGGTTTTCCTCCGTAAACTCCAAATTGCATTGGCAATTCGGGGTCCTTCCTTGCCTTGGCCTGAATCCGTGAGCGGTCTCAGGTGGTGCGGTGGCATGGAAGGAGACCGGTCAGCTGTATTGAAGTACGCCTGCCGGGCTCTGACGCCGCGGACGCGCCGCATGAGGCCGCCCTGGAGGGCGAAAAATCCTTTCACCCGCCGGGTGAAACGAAGAGTTGTTCAAGAACCCGCAAAAAGCCCGATTTATGGGATTCCTGAAAGTTTTTTCAATATTTTCGTCACGGATTCAGGCTTGGGTGATGGAGTCGCATGGGCGCACTGGTCTGTCCACATGGTTGACTCATTTTCTCATATACGAAAATACAGTCGAAAACCTGTGGTCTGTCTCCGAACACGGAAACACCTGTCCACGGCGCGGACCACTGCTGAAACCGCCGGGATCTGATGCGGATGAACAGCTTTGGGGGGGAACAGCCGAGTGTCCGCCCTTCTATCTACAAGAAATGGGTTTGTCAATTCTTTTTTATTTCATTCATCACTCATGGAGCGCCACTCAATTTTTTCCTGATCCACATTTCATGTGTTACGGCAACACATACATTCGACATTCCAATAAATGCCATCAGACTCCTTTTTATTAAAACCGAAATCCCTGTCATGTTTGTTGCTGCCGCCATGAAAAGATCGCAACTTTCCCGGCCATGACCTGACATTTTCATAAGCACAACGCGGCGCATGTGTTCGCGCTTCCCGAAATTGGATTGCCCCTTCCATATTCCGGCCACGGCAGTTGCTTTCCAACCGGTAATGATGTACAAGTAAATCAGGATGGTTGTGGCATTTTGCCACGGAATGGAGGCTCCGGACACCCTCCCCTGGTGCGGAAACCTCCGTGGCGTTTCTGCGCCCTCCTCCTCCAGGCAGGTAAGCGTCCGTTCTGGCGGACTATTCAAATATAGCAGCCTGTTGAAAAACGCGATCTGCGGCGTTGCGCGTCATTTCTCGTCAACGCGA
>JBKHBM010000093.1:0-18389 GCA_046542385.1 Desulfatibacillaceae bacterium
ATTTTTCGCCCTCCGGGGCGGCCTCATGCGGCGCGTCTGCGGCGTCAGAACCCGGGCCGGCGTACTTCAATACAGCCGGCACAGGTCTCTTCCCTGAATCCGCACCACCTGAGACCGCTCACGGATTCAGGGGGTCGGCCAGACAGATACGCGTGAACCCCTCCACCCGCGTCCAACATCTCCGGAAGTACCCGTGCGCACACTTGTACTCACTACTGCGCATGACTGTTTTTCCACCGGTTTTTCACGCCCAGACCTAAAAACACACCAAAACTGCATTTTCAAAATTACTCGATTTTTCAGTGGATTATAAGTACATGTCCAAGAAAAAATGTCCAATATTATATTTTCGCACTACTTTTTTGACCACTCTTATAAACCGGGACGACAAAACTTTTTCCGGTAGGCAAAGTGGATCCAAAAAGGCAACCAAATTCCTTCCCCGGGAACCCGATTCAGGAAACCTTTCCTCATCTCCCCGGACAGGAATTCAGGCCTAACGAACACGCAAAACGGCGCCGCCTACAATCCCGCCCCCCTCGGGGCCGATACATGAAGGAAGGAACCTGATCATGGGCGAAACATACTTCTTCACGTCGGAATCGGTCACGGAAGGACACCCGGACAAGGTGGCTGACCAGATTTCCGACAACATACTGGACGCCATCCTGGCCCGGGACAGGACGGCGCGGGTGGCCTGCGAGACCCTGGTCACGACAGGCCTCGCCTTCATCGCCGGGGAGATCACCACCGATTGCTATGTGGACATCCCCGAAGTCGTGCGCAACACCGTCAGGGAGATCGGCTACTGCTCATCGGACATGGGCTTCGACTGGCAGACGTGTTCGGTCATCACCAGCGTGGACCGCCAGTCCCCGGACATCGCCATGGGTGTCAACGGAGAGGGCGATGAACACGGCGAGCAGGGGGCAGGCGACCAGGGCCTCATGTTCGGCTATGCCACGGACGAGACCCCGGAACTCATGCCCATGCCCATCATCTACGCCCACAAGCTGTGCAGGCGCCTTGCAGAGGTGAGGAAGAACGGCGTCGTGGACTTCTTCCGGCCCGACGGCAAGAGCCAGGTGACCATAGAGTACGACAACGGCACCCCCAGGCGGGTGGACGCCATCGTCATTTCCACACAGCACGCCCCTTGCGTGACCAAAAAGCAGATCGAGGAGGCAGTGATCGAGGAGGTGGTGAAAAAGACCATCCCGGCCGGGATGATCGACGCCAGGACCCGCTACTTCATCAATCCCACGGGCCGTTTCGTGGTGGGCGGGCCCATGGGCGACTGCGGGCTCACGGGCCGCAAGATCATCGTGGACACCTACGGCGGGCACGGCAGCCACGGCGGCGGGTGCTTTTCCGGCAAGGACCCCTCCAAGGTGGACCGCAGCGCCAGCTACATGGGCAGGTACGTTGCGAAAAACATCGTGGCCTCGGGCGCGGCCAGGAAGTGCGAGGTTCAGATCGCCTATGCGATCGGCGTGTCCAGGCCCGTATCCATACTGGTGGACACCATGGGAACCGGCAGGGTGTCCGCCACCCGTCTGCGGGAGATCATCACCAGGATTTTCGACCTGCGGCCCGCGGCCATCATCGAACAACTGGACCTCTTGCGTCCGGTGTACGCGAAGACGGCGGCCTACGGTCATTTCGGCGGGAACGATCCGGATTTCACCTGGGAACGGACGGACAGGGCGGACGCGATTCGAGAGGAGGCCGGACTCTGACAAATCGTTGCATGGCGCGGCCCGCCGGTGGATAACCCGCCCTCGCCGGGGCGGAGAGATTCCGCCGGCGGAACCCGCGAACCATCCCGGGAATTGCGCGGCCCGCTGTTGTTGGTTTATGTACAGGGGGGCGATCCGGGACTTCAACGGACTGCCAGGGAAACGGACGGCCCGGCGCCGAGGTCGGGCCACATCGGCAACTCTCCACAGGGAAGGTTAGATCATGACGAAACTCGGCATCATAGGAGGCTCGGGACTGGATTCCCCGGACATCCTGAGCCACAGCTCAATGGTAAAGGTGACCACTCCGTACGGGCCACCGTCCTCCATCATCACCCAGGGAACGATCAACGGGATCGAGGTCGCCCTCCTGGCGCGCCACGGCACCAAACACGAACTGTCGCCCACCCAGGTGAACTACAGGGCCAACATCAAGGCGTTTCAGTATCTGAAATGCACGCACATCATCGCCACCACGGCCTGCGGCAGCCTGCGCGAGGAGATCGGACGCGGCGATTTCGTGATTCCCGACCAGTTCATCGACTTCACCCGGCACCGCACCATCACCTACTTCGATTCCTTCGAGGAGGGCGCGAAGCACACGGCCATGGCGGACCCCTTTGACGAGGACCTGCGCAAGCGGCTGACGGGCGCGGCCCGGGAGTTCGGCTTCCGCACCCACGACAGGGGCACCGTGATCACCATCGAAGGGCCGCGGTTCTCCACAAGGGCGGAATCCAACATGTTTCGCATGTGGGGCGGCGACATCATCAACATGTCCGTGGCGCCGGAAGCGGTGCTGGCCAACGAGGTGGAGATCCCGTATGCGGCCATCGCCATGTCCACGGATTACGACTGCTGGAAGACGGACGAGGAACCGGTCACCTGGGACGAGATTCTCGAGGTGTTCAACAAGAACTCGGCGAACGTGAAAAAGGTCCTGGTCGCTGTCGCGGAAACGCTGGGCGCGGACCAGGCCAACTGAGAACTTGTATGCCGGCAACCATGTGCGGTTGCGGCGCTTTGCATCCCGAAACAACACCGGAAGACATCTTCCGTCAATGGAAAGGAAACATCATGAATCTCGCAGACAGAATCCGCACGGTTCCCAACTGGCCCATCGAAGGCGTCATGTTCCGCGACATAACCACGATCCTGACCGATCCCGAAGCGTTCAGGCACACCATGGACATGTTCCATGAGCGCTACAAGGACCTGAACATCGACAAGATCGTGGGAATCGACGCCCGCGGCTTCATATTCGGCTCGGTGCTCGCCTACATGATGGGCGTGGGCTTTGTCCCGGTACGCAAGAAGGGCAAGCTGCCACACAGGACCATCATGGCCGAGTACTCGCTGGAATACGGCACGGACATCGTGGAAATGCACGAGGACGCCATCAACCAGGGCGAGCGCGTGCTTATCATAGACGACCTCATTGCCACGGGCGGCACGATTTCCGCGGCCGTCAAGCTGGTGGAACAGCTGGGCGGCGAGGTGGTGGAATGCGCCTTCGTGGTGGAGTTGCCCGACTTGAAGGGCAGGGAAAAGATAGCGGGGCACAGGATTTACTCGCTGTGCTCGTTCGACGGCGACTAACAGCCTGCTCAAAAACGCGATCTGCTGCGTTACGCTTCATCCCTCGCCGATGCGGCGTACACGGGGTACGCCTTACTCCTCGGGATTCGCGCGCCTTGCATCTCCTCGTTTTTGAACAGGCTGTGGCACCGGGGTTTCAACTGCCCTCATCAGCCTGGCCAAAAACACGGTCCACGCAACGCACGCGACGCCTCACGACTGTAACAGGCTGGGTTGTAACGTCGTCCGAAAGACAGCGGGTCCCCCTGCCAAACAGGACACCCAGACAAAAGGAACGGCCCAATGACGAAAATCCATGAGCTCAACAAACTGGGGCAAAGCATCTGGTTCGACTACATCGACCGGTCCCTGCTCGACACCGGGGGATTGGCCCGGCTGGTGGACTTTGGGGTCACCGGAGTCACCTCCAACCCCTCCATTTTCGAGAAGGCCATTACGTCGAGCAGCGATTACGACACCGACATCGCGGAGCTGACCGCGGAAGGCCTGTCCACCCGGGAGATACACGACGTCCTGGTCACCCGGGACATCGTGCGGGCCGCGCACGTCCTCTGGCCGGTGTACGAGAATACCCGGGGCGCCGACGGTTTTGTGAGCGTGGAGGTGGCCCCCTGCCTCGCCCATGACGCGGAGGCCACCTATCGTGAGGCTGTTCGACTGTACCGCACGCTGGACTGCCCGAACGTGATGATCAAGGTACCCGCCACCCACGCGGGAATCGTGGCGGGTACCCGCCTCATCGCGGCCGGGATCAATGTGAACTACACCCTCATCTTTTCCCTCGACCACTATGTCCAGGCTGCGGAAAGCTACGTCAGCGCCCTGCGCCAGCTCGTTAACCAGGGCCCGCGGGTGCCTGGCGGGCTTCCCGCGGACATGGTCCGTTCCGTTGCCTCCGTGTTCATAAGCCGCACGGACTCCGCCCTTGACCCGGTTTTCTCCAGGAAAAGGAAAAACGACCTTGAGGGTACAATGGCGGTATCGATCGCCAAGACCGTGTACTCCCGGTTTTTGCAGATATTCTCGGGTCCTGCATGGGAATCCCTGGACCGTGGCGGCGCCTGGGTTCAACGCCCCCTGTGGGCCAGCACCAGCACGAAGAATCCGGATTTTCCGGACACGAAATACGTGGACGAACTCATCGGCCCGCATACCGTGAACACGCTTCCCCCACAGACGCTCGACGCCTTCCTCGATCACGGCGCCGTCGCCGATACACTGGCGGCGGACCGTGACGAGGCGGAAGCCAGGCTCCAGGAAGCGGCCGCTCTGGGCGTCGACCTGTCCGCCATCATGGACACGCTCCAGGACGACGGGCTGCACTCCTTTGCCAAAGCCCACGAATCGCTGCTGGCAAGCATCGGAGAAAAAAGGAAGGCATTCACGGAACAAGGGAGCAGGAAACGCGCATCGGCCTGAAAGCGCCAGGACCATCTGATTTCACCACATATCTCCGCACCGGCCAACAAGGGAAACTGACGCCGGGCCGGTTCGGAACCTGACACGGAAACAACGGGCAGCCATGGGGGTCGGCCCGTACAGATGGAGTGCGCTCTTGCCGGCCGGAACGGGTTTCCGGGCAATGTGCGGATTGTAACGAACCGATTTCAAAGGAGGAATGACAATGGACTGGGGCATGGCAAACAGGATGGCCTCGCTGTTTCAGGACGACGGAAACTGCATGTTCTTACCCATCGACCACGGCTACTTCCAGGGCCCGACCCGCTGCCTGGAGAAACCCGGCGACACCATCAGGGACCTCAAGCAGTTCGCGGACGGCCTTTTCGTCACCCGCGGCGTGCTCAGGCACTGCGTGGAACCCACGGACGGGGTGCCGGTCATCCTGCGCGTGTCCGGCGGCACCAGCGTAATCGGCGGCGACCTCGCCAACGAGGAGATATTCACGGCCGTCGAGGAAGTCGTCCGCCTGAACGCGGCGGCCGTGGGCGTCTCCGTGTTCGTGGGAACCGACTACGAGCGTCAGTCACTGATGAACCTGGCGAACCTGGTCAACGAGTGCGAACGCTACGGCATCCCGGTCATGGCGGTCACGGCGGTGGGCAAGGAGCTTGAGAAACGTGACGCCCGGTACCTTGCCCTGTGCTGCCGCATCGCGGCCGAACTGGGCGCCCGCGTGGTCAAGACCTACTGGTGCGAAAACTTCGACAAGGTGGTCAACGGCTGCCCGGTTCCCGTCATCATGGCCGGCGGCCCCAAGCTGGAGGACAAGGGCGTACTGGAATTCGTGCATGACGGCATGACAAAGGGCGCGCGGGGCGTGAACCTGGGCCGGAATATCTGGCAACACCCCTACCCCGTGCCCATGATGAAGGCGCTGTACTCCATTGTCCATGAGCAGGCAACCCCGGACCAGGCTTTCGACATCCTGGAATCCGAGAAAGGCAGGCAGGCGGCATGATGCGGGTAGCCACGTACTACCGAAACGACGACGTGCGGCTCGAAAAGCGCCCTGTTCCTCCCATCGGCCAGGGAGAGTTGCTGGTCCGGGTGATGGCGTGCGGCATATGCGGCAGCGACGTCATGGAGTGGTACCGCATCAAAAAGGCGCCCCTGGTCCTGGGGCATGAAATCTCGGGCGAAGTGGTGGAAACGCAGGGTGAGGTGAACGGTGTCAGGCCCGGGGACAGGGTTTTTGTCTCCCACCATGTCCCTTGCGGCAATTGCCGGTACTGCCTCACCGGCAGGGAAACCGTTTGCGACACCCTGCGCTCCACCAACTTCGACCCGGGAGGGTTCTCCGAGTACCTCAGGGTGCCCGCCATCAACGTGGAAAAAAAGGGCGTGTTCGTGCTGCCGGAAACCATTTCCGACGACGAGGGCACGTTCGTGGAGCCCCTGGCCTGCGCGCATCGCGCCCAGAGGCTCGCGGGCCTGAGCCCGGGACAGAGCGTGCTGGTGCTGGGCGCCGGCATCTCCGGCCTTCTGCACATCGCACTGGCCAGGGCCATGGGCGCCGGTCTCATCATGGCCACGGACATCTCGGACTACCGCCTGGAAAAGGCCAGGGAAGCCGGAGCCCACGTGGTGATGAACGCGAGGGACGACGTCGCGGAAAAGGTCCGCGAGGCCAACAACGGCACGGGCGCCGATCTTGTCATCGTCTGCGCGGGCGCGCCCTCGGCTTTCGACCAGGCATTCGAGTGCGTGGACCGGGGCGGCACGGTTGCCCTGTTCGCGCCCACGGAACCCGGAGTCAAGGTCGACCTGCCCGTCTGGAACGTCTGGAAGGACGGGGTCGCCGTGGTTTCCTCGTACGGCGCGGCTCCCGTGGACATCCGGTGCGCCATCGACCTGCTGGCCTGGGGCCGCGTGCCGGTGCAGAGCATGATAACCCACCGCCTGGCCCTTGCCGACGCCGCGTCGGGCTTCGGCCTCGTGGCGGGCGCCAACGAATCCGTCAAGGTGATCATCCGGCCGCAGGAATAAGGCGGCTACTCCCAACCAACGGTAACAGGGAGGACAGAACAATGAAACAGGACATCGACAGCATGTGCGTGAATACGGTCCGCGCCCTGTGCATGGACATGGTGCAGCGAGCGAACTCGGGACACCCGGGCGCGCCCCTGGGCATGGCCCCGGCGGCCTTCGCCCTGTTCACGAAAGCCATGCGGCACGATCCCGCACGGCCGGACTGGCCGGACCGCGACCGTTTCATCCTGTCCGCGGGCCACGCCTCCTCCCTGCTGTACGCCATGCTGCATCTTACGGGGTATGACGTGAGCCTTGCGGATCTCGAGAACTTTCGCCAATGGGGCAGCAGGACTCCGGGACACCCGGAAAAAGTGTTCTCCATCTCCACAGAGACCTCGGAATCCTCAGCCTGTTCACAAACGATGAGATGCAAGGCGCGCGAATTTCGAGGAGTAAGTCGTACCAACCGTACGCCGCATCGACGAGAAATGAAGCGCAACGCCGCAGATCGCGTTTGTGGACAGGCTGAGACTCCGGGCGTCGAAACGACCACCGGCCCCCTGGGACAGGGCATCGCCAATGGCGTGGGCATGGCAATGGCCGAGCGGTTTCTCGCCGCCACCTTCAACCGCCCCGGACATCCGGTGGTTGACCACTACACCTGGGTGCTGTGCGGCGACGGCTGCCTCATGGAAGGCGTCGCCTCCGAGGCCGTGTCCCTGGCCGGACACCTGGGCCTGGGCAGACTCATCCTGCTGTACGACGACAACGAGATCTCCATCGAGGGCTCCACGGACATCACCTTCACCGAGGACGTGCCCAAAAAGTTCGAGGCATGCGGATGGCAGGTGCTGGACGTGGCCGACGGCAACGACACCGCGGCCATCGCCACCGCCGTGGAAGACGCCAGACTGGACACGGAGAGGCCCACCCTCGTTCGAATCGCAACCCGCATAGCCCACGGCTGCCCGAACAAGGAAGGCTGCGCCAGTTCCCACGGCGCGCCCTTGGGCGACGAGGAAATCCTCCTGGCCAAGCGCAACCTGGGTTGTGACGAATCCGCTTTCTGCATCCCGGAGCAGGCCCTGTCCGCGTTTCGGGAATGCGTGGCAAAGGGCCAACAGGCCCGAAGCCAATGGGAAGAATTGATGGATGCCTATGAAAAGGCCCATCCGGAGCTGTGCCGGCAATTCCGGAACCTGATGGAAGGCGGGCTTCCGGAAGGCTGGGACCGGGCAATCCCCTCCTTCTCCCCCGGGGACGGCCCGGTTGCAACCCGTGCGGCGTCGGGCGTTGTGTTGAACGCCCTCGCCGCCGGGTTGCCGACACTGATCGGCGGCTCCGCCGACCTCGCCCCTTCCAACAAAACGATCATCAATGACTCCGGCGATTTCGCAAAAGACGCCTGGCAGAACCGCAACATCCGGTTCGGCGTCCGGGAACATGCCATGGCCGCCATCTGCTCGGGAATGGCTCTTCATAAAGGAGTGCGGCCGTATTGCGGTACTTTTCTGGTCTTCGCCGATTACATGCGGCCCGCGATGCGAGTGGCCGCCCTTATGAAGGCGCCCGTGACATACGTCCTCACCCACGACAGCGTGGCCGTGGGTGAGGACGGACCTACCCACCAGCCCGTGGAGCACCTGTCCTCCCTGCGCTGCATCCCCGGGCTTACCGTGATCCGTCCGGCCGACGCCGCGGAAACCGCCGAGGCCTGGAAACAGGCCATCCAGACGAACGGCCCGGTGGCCCTGATCCTGAGTCGGCAGAAACTCCCGGTGATCGACCGGAGCCGCTATGCCCAGGCGTCCAACCTCTCACGAGGAGCCTACGTGATCGACGACACCCGGAGCAAACCCGATGTGATCCTTGTCGCCACCGGTTCCGAGGTGTCCCTGGCTCTCACCGCCGCGGACATCCTGGCGGAAAGGGGCGTGATGGCGCGGGTGGTGAACATGCCCTCATGGGAACTCTTCGCGCAACAGACCCGGGTGTACCGGGACGCGGTCCTGCCGCCCGACGTCGACAAACGGCTGGTCATCGAAGCAGGCAGCCCGTTCGGCTGGGAGCGATACGCAGGATGCAAGGGCAGGATTCTGGGCATCGACGGCTACGGATCCTCGGCACCGGGCAACGTGGTACTCGAGAAGTACGGCTACACCGTGGAACGGGTCGTGAACGAGGCCCTCGCCATGGTGAGGAAATAGAGGGTGTAGATTGGGTCAAGGTCCCGTTTACGGGACCGGACCCAACACATCCACCTGGAAATATGAGGAATATCGGCATTCGTTCATGGAAGGACTTGGTTGGGTAGGTTGGGGCAAGGCCCCGTCCGAGGGGCCGGACCCAACACATCCACCTGAAGACATACGAAATAACGGCATTTGTTCATGGGAGCATCAATATGAACGTCAACGGCACACACTACAGGGGCATCTGGCACGAGGGCGACAATCCGCCCGTCGTCAGGATCATCGACCAACGGGTCCTCCCCCACGAATTCAAGGTCATGGAACTGGACTCCGTGGACGTCGTTTGCGAGGTCATCCTGGAAATGGGCGTCCGCGGCGCACCTCTCATAGGCGCCTCGGGCGCCTACGGCGTTGTGGTGGCCCTTGAATGCTACCAGGGCGGCGACCTGGAACCGTACGTGTCCGGGCAATGCCGCGTCATCGCCGAAACCCGCCCCACCGCCGTGAACCTCGCCTGGGCCGTCGCCGAGACGGAAAAGGCCATGGCGTCGGAAACAACCCTGGAAGGCAAGAAACGCGCGGCCCTGGCCAAGGCGGTGCAGATCGCCGACGACGAGGTTGACCGCTGCACCAGTATCGGCCAGTACGGCCTGCCCCTGATCCGTGCCATACACGAGAAAACGAACAAACCGGTGAACGTGCTCACCCATTGCAACGCGGGCTGGCTGGCCTGCGTTGATGTGGGCACCGCCACCGCTCCCATATACGCGGCTCACAATGCCGGCATCCCCGTACACGTCTGGGTGGATGAAACCCGTCCCCTGAACCAGGGTGCGCGCCTCACCGCCTGGGAGCTCCTGGCCGAGGGCGTGCCCCACACCGTGGTAACGGACAATGCCGGCGGGCATCTCATGCAGCATGGCATGGTGGACGTCTGCATCGTCGGAACGGACAGGACGACCCGGACCGGCGACGTGGCAAACAAGATCGGTACCTATCTCAAGGCCCTGGCTGCCAACGACAACGGGGTGCCGTTCTATGTGGCGCTGCCCTCTTCCACCATCGACTGGGAGATGGACGACGGTCTGGCCATCCCCATCGAGGACCGTGATCCGGACGAGGTCCGGCTGGTTTTCGGCGCGAACGGCGGCTCCCCTGGAAAGGTACTGGTGCCTCCCGCGGACAGCCCGGCGAAAAACCCCGCCTTCGACGTGACCCCGGCACGGTACGTGACCGGCCTGATCACGGAACGGGGGGTCTGCGAGGCATCCCGGGCGGGAATCGAGGGATTGTTCCCGGAAAAGTCGTAAAACCAGGAAAGTCAGGAATGGCGGGGATTTACTAGGTCCGATTTTATAAAATCGGACGCTCGTTCGGGGCCAGTTTTATCAGATCGGGCGACTTTTTTTGACCTTTGTAAAAAAATAGGATCAGCGGCATCAAACACCGCTCCCAAAAATGAACAGCGACGGCTGCTCTCGCCAACGCGAATGCTCGCGGCCGTACCAAAAGAAAGGTTTCATCATGAAGAAAGTGCTTTTGGTCAATTCCATGGGCCCATACGAACTCGGCTGGGGCGAGGACGTCAACGATCTCTTTCAGGCCCGACTCACCAGGGCGCAGGGTCCCTTCACACTGAAAAGCATGTTCCCCGCCTTCGCGCTCCACGTGATCGCGGAAAATCTCGATGCCGACTGCACCGTCGTGGAGTGGCCCACCGAGAAGATTTTCCGCAAGGAGCTGAAAAAGGGGTACGACTACCTGGGCATCCAGGTGAAATCCATCCACCTGGACAACATCGCCAGGATGGTGAAGATCGCAAAGGAAATCGCCCCCAAGACCGAGATCATCCTTGGCGGATACGGCGTGACCCACATCTTCCATCCCTATCCGAACGACCCGGTCAAGGCAGCGGACTACCTCAGGGAAAACGGCGACCATTTCTGCTTCGAGGAAGGCGTCACCTTCTTCCGCAAGCTCATCGGACAGAACCCCGACGATCCCGTCACCCAGGAAAAACAACCGGTTTTCGAGGTTACCATCCCGGGGGTCGATTACCTGGTCCGCTTCCCGCTCAGTTCGACCCTGGTTTCCCTGGGATGTCCCAATGCCTGCGAGTTCTGCAACACCTCGCATTTTTTCAAGTTCAAGAAGATCCAGGTGGCCACGCCCGAACAGGCCTGCGCGAGCCTCAAGAGCGCTCACGAAAAAATGGCGGGCCAGCCGTCCCTGTTCAGCATGGTCTGGGACGAGGACTTTTTGATCGACAGAAAGTACGTTCTGCGCCTGGGCGAACTGTTGCAGAAGGAAGGCCTCATCGGCCACGTGAACCTGTTCTGCTTCGCCAGCATCCGCAGCATCTCCCAGTACACGGTGGAGGAACTGGCCAGTTGCGGCGTGGGCGTGCTCTGGATCGGCGTGGAATCCAAGTTCGACGAGGATATCGTGGCCCGGCACAACTTCCAGAAACGCATGGGAAGGAACGTGAAGGAGGTATTCGAGGAACTCCACGACCACGGCATCCTGATCATCGGCTCGAACATCCTGGGGCTGGACTTCCACAACCACGAGAACATCGTCGAGGACATCGACTACTTCGTGTCGCTGAAGCCCGACCTGTACCAGGTTTCCCCGCTACGCCCCTGCCCCGGCACCACCCTGTACGAGCGCCTCATGGAGGACGGACGCATCGAGGAGGACATGACCGCGGGCGACACCATGCTGTGGAGCGACGTGGGGCTCAAGCACCCCAACTTCGAACGCGGCGAGATCCAGAAGTACTTCCACATGGCCCACAAGAAACTGGTGGAGACGAACGGTCCCACCATCCTCAGCGCCATGGACGTGTTCATGCGCGGCTATCTGAACATGCGCCACTCCCCGAATCCGTACCTGCAGGCCCGCGCCGACCGCTGCCTGTTCCTGGTCAACAAACTCGGGGCCGGTCTTCTGTACACGCTGAAGGAATCGGCTCCCAGCGAAGCGGTGAGACAGCGGGCCGAGGAAGTGGAGGAACGCTTTTTGCGGCACATCGGGGAATACACCCTGCCGGCCAGGGGAGTTCAGCGCATCATCCACAACATAACCGGCAATTACAGGCACGTTGAGAAAATGGAGGCCGAATCTCCCCCGTGGCTCGTCACCCGTATCGCCGGGCCCGGCGCCGACCCCAGGGTGGTGAAACGGCAGCACCCCATCCAGCACGCGGTGGGCAGTGTGTCCCGAGGTGTGCTGAGAAAAGTGCTCGGCCTCAAGTACAAGCCGGAAATGCCCATCAAGCTCAAGGACATCGACGACTTCCCGGTCGAGTTCAAGACCATGGAGATCGAGGGACACCGGATCAACTACGTGGACGAGGGCGAGGGCGAAACCCTGCTTATGCTGCACGGCAACCCGACCTGGTCGTACCTGTACCGCCACCTGATCGCGGATCTCAAAAAGGACTACCGGTGCGTGGCCATCGACCACCTGGGTTACGGCCTGTCCGACAAGCCGGCCGACGCGGACTACTCGATGGAAGCCCACGTTCGCAGGCTGGGCGAGTTCGTGGAACAACTGGACCTCAACAATGTCACCCTCATATGCCAGGACTGGGGAGGCATCATAGGCCTGACCTATGCCTCGCGCAACAAGGAGCGTTTCTCGCGCCTCATCCCCATGAACACCACGGGCTTTCTGCCCCGCAGCGTGGCGGAATTCCGCCAGTGCCTGAAGGCCTGGGCCTTTCCCTACCTGTGGTCCTTCAAGACCCCGGTACTGGGCAAAAAGATGGCCATGGACTGGAACATCTTCCTGCAGGCGGGCATGCGCCTGGGCACGCACAACACGGGCAAAATGATGACCAAAAAGGCGATGCTCGGCTACGAGTACCCCTTCCAGCGCGTGCGGGACCGCAGGGCCATCATGCACTCGGTCCGCCAGGTGCCCATGGGCCCCATCGACAAGGCCTGGTGGATGCTCCGTGACACGGAAAAGGCCCTGGAGGGCTGGGGTGTCCGCACCCGTGTCATCTGGGGAATGAAGGACCCCGTGTTCGTCCCCTGGTTCATCGACCGGTTCGAGGAACTGCTCCCGAACCACGCGCCGACCCTCAGGATTCCCACAGCCGGCCACTTTCTGCAGGACGACGAGCCGGAAATCATCATCAAGGGAATTCGCGAGTTCCTTGGCGAGAAGCAGATGAAGGCTTCAAAGCGGGTAGCGTAACCTGACAGCCCGCCCAAAAACGCGATCTGCGGCGTTGCGCTTTTTCCCTCGTCGACGCGACGTACTTCGGGTACGCCTTGCTCCTCGGGACTCGCGCGCCTTGCATCTCATCGTTTTTGGACAGGCTGTCGAACCCGGACTGGTTTAAGGCTGCACATGGCGAAAACGGGGCCGCCGTCCCGGTTGGCGGCCCCGCACCCGCCCTGAGCATATTGGGAAAGGAATGGCATAATGTACGAAAACGGCCCGGTAATATTCACGGGAAACGCCAATCCGGCACTGGCCGGGAAAATCTGCGACTACCTGGAGATTCCCCTGGGCAAGGCGATGGCCAGGAACTTCTCCGACGGCGAGACCCGTATCGAGATACAGGAAAACGTGCGCGGCAAGGACGTGTTCGTGATCCAGAGCACCTGCCCGCCCGTCAACGAGAACACCATGGAACTGCTGGTCATTCTGGACGGGCTGAAACGCTCCAGCGTGCGGCGCATCACCGCGGTCGTCCCCTACTTCGGGTACGCGCGCCAGGACAAGAAGGTGGCCCCCAGGGTGCCCATCAGCGCCAAGCTGGTGGCCGACCTCCTCACCACGGCGGGCGCGGCCCGGGTCATCACCATGGACCTGCACGCCGGACAGATACAGGGGTTCTTCGACATCCCCGTGGACAACCTTTTCGCGATGCCCGTGATCATCGCGGACATGAAGGAATGCTTTGCCGGCCAGCACATCGTCATCGTATCCCCGGACGCCGGCGGTGCCGAGAGGGCCCGTTCGTTCGCCAAGCACATCGACGCGGACCTTGCCATGATCGACAAACGTCGAAGCGCCCCCAACAAGGCCCACGCCATGAACGTGATCGGCGATGTCTCCGGCAAGACCGCCGTGATCCTGGACGACATGGCCGACACCGCCGGCACCCTGTGCGAGGCGGCGAACGCGCTCACCGGGCGCGGGGCCACCAGCGTGCACGCTTACGTGTCCCACCCCGTGCTTTCCGGCCCGGCCGTGGAACGCATCCGCGAATCGGCCATCGAGTCCTTCGTGGTCACGGACACGATTCCCTTGAACGAACAGGCCCAAAAGCTGGACAAGATCCGGGTCATCACCATCGCCCCGCTGGTAGCCGAGGCCATCATTCGGAGCCACAGGGGAGATTCGGTGAGCTCTTTATTCGTGTAGTCACGGAATTTTGCTTTTTGTCGATATTGGAAAGGATTTTTCATGAGCATTACATATCCATTCTCCGCGTTTGTCGGGCAGGAAATGATGCTGTCCGGGCTTTTGCTCAATGCGGTCAATCCCCGCATCGGCGGCATCCTCATTCGCGGGGAAAAGGGAACGGGCAAAAGCACGGCCGTGCGCGCCCTGGCCTCGCTGCTGCCCGACATCGAAGTGGTAGAGGGCTGCCCGTTCGGGTGCGAACCCGGGGCGGAGAAGACCCTGTGTCCCTATTGCCGTGACAAGGCCAAGGAGGGACCGTTACCCACGGCCACGCGTCCCACCTCGGTGGTGGACCTGCCCATCAACGCCACCGAGGACAGGGTCGCCGGCACCCTGGACATGGAGCACGCACTCACAACGGGGGAAAAGCGTTTCGAGCCCGGCCTCCTGGCCCGGGCCAATCGCGGCATCCTGTACGTGGACGAGGTGAACCTCCTGGACGACCACATCGTGGACATCCTGCTGGACAGCGCAGCCATGGGAGTCAACACGGTGGAACGTGAGGGAGTGGGATTCACCCATCCGGCCCGTTTCCTGCTGGTCGGCACCATGAACCCCGAGGAAGGCGACTTGCGCCCCCAATTGCTGGATCGCTTCGGCCTGTGCGTCACCGTGCGCGGCATCCACGACCTGGACGAGCGGGACGAGTTGCTGTACAGATGGGAAGCCTTCGAGTCCGATCCGGAGAAGTTCGCCTCCAAATGGAAAAAGGAGGAAGCCGCGCTCAAAAAACGCATTGTCAAGGCCCGGACCCTGCTGCCCAGGGTGAAGGCCGATCCGTCCATCATCCGCGCCATCACGGACCTTGCCGTGCGCATGGGCGTGGACGGGCACCGCGCAGACCTGGTGATTCTGAAGACGGCCAAGACCCACGCCGCGTTCCAGGGCAATCGGGAAGTGACCATGACCGACGTGTCCATGGCCGCCAAGTTCGCCCTGTACCACCGCATGCGCAGGATGCCCTTTGACGAGATACCGGACGACATGGACATCGTGGACAAGCTCCTGGACGAGTCCCGGCCCCATGAGTGCGAGAAAAAAAAACTCCGGACTCTGGAGGCCACAGCCAACGATGAAACGGACCGCAGGGAGCCTCCGGAGGACAAGGACCGGAAGGCTCCCAAGGGCCCGGTTTCAGAAAAGCTGACCGGACAGGAGGAGGCGCGGGAAATCGTGGAACCCGTGGAGGAAAAGGTGCAGTGGGAAGACCAGCGCCGGAGGCCACACGGCATGTCCCTGCGTACCGCGGAAAAGGGCCGTTTCATGAAGGCGAAGGCCCTGCCCCGCATGGGACGCTACACCCGGCCGGCGAGCCATGGATCGGGTACCGACATCGCGCTGGACGCCACGTTCCGCGCCGCGGCCCCATTTGTGGCGCAACGTGACGACAGCCCCCTGGCCATTCCCGTCGAACGCCGGGACTGGCGGGACAAGGTCCGGGTCCGCAAAACCGGCGCTCTGCTCGTCTTCGTGGTGGACGCTTCCGGCTCCATGGGCACTACCCTCATGCGGCAGACAAAGGCAGCCATTCTGCACCTGCTGGACCGGGCCTACAAGGAGCGAAGCTCCGTTGCCCTGGTCGCCTTCAAGGCAAAGGGCGCGGAACTGCTCCTGCCGCCCACCCGGAGCATCTGCATGGCGGAACGAAAGCTGCGCAACCTGCCAACCGGCGGCACCACGCCCCTGTGCTCGGGAATCAGGCTGGGACACTCCGTGGCCCAGCGCGCCCTGGGCCACAAGAGCTCCCAATGGCCCCACATCGTGCTGGTCACCGACGGCAAGGCCAACGTGAGTGGCAACACCGCTCCGCATGCCAGTCCCATGTTCGCCATGCCCCTGTACGAGGAAGTCTTCGTCGCCGCCCGAAAAATCCGGAAGGAAAGTCGCATCCGGTCGCTCGTGATCGACACAGAGGAAAAGCACCCCGGAAACCTGGACATGGCAAGGGAAATTGCCGAGCAGATGGGCGCCCGCTACATGGCGATGGCCGACCTGCGCCCGGAAAACATCGTCTCCGCTGTAATGCGGTAAGACGGAAAGGCGACAGGACGGAAAGGCGGGAGGATTGTCCGCGCTACGCGCGAATGCCTCCGGAAAATCGTTCCGCGCTTCGCGCGGGTCGCTTTTTGAAAAAAGCTCCGCAAAAACTTTCATATGGCCGGCCTTCGGCCGGCAGGGAGAAAGAGAAAGGGAAACCACGCGCAAGGGCGCGGCACGCCGTGCCCAATAGACAGGCTTGCACGGCATATCGCAGGTTGGATCAAGGCTGCGCAACGCGCGGCCGGACCCAGCAACAAAAACTATGTCCCTTGGTTTCGACATATTCCCTGCACCTGGGCCCCGGCTTTCGCCGGGGTGACGAACGGTTGTGGCGTGGGTGAATGACGCAGTCGAGTTTCATCCGTTGCGGCTTCGTCGATGAGAAACAACGCGATTTCCGTAAACACGCGCAAGGGCAATCAGGCCGGGTTTCCCCCCCGGGCAAAAGACACAGGGCACAACGGCCACAATCGGCCGCCCTTCATAAAAGGAGAATGACGTGAGTTACCTCGAACTGGATACCAAGCTGGACCGCCGGCTCACAAAGGTGCGGGACAAGGCCCGGGAATTCGGCCTGCAGGTGGTGCGCCCCGCCGGCATCGAACTGGACAAACTCCACGACCCCGCGGACGTGATCGCCCCCGGCTCCATACTGTGGGACGTCTTCCGCGGCTTCCGGGAAACCGGCCTGCACGGGTGCATGATCCCCAAGGCGTTCGGCGGCACCATGGGCGACCTGCCACCGATGGCGACGCCCCTGGTCAACGAGCAGATGGGGTACGCGGACGGCGGCCTTGCCGTGAGCATGCTGGTCTCGGTCATGCCCTTCGCCTTTGCCATCATCTCGCCGCACAGGGAAATCCGAAACTGGGCCCGGGATTACGTCAACGACAAGAGCGCCTCCATGATCGGGTGCTGGGCCATCACGGAACCCGACCACGGCACGGACTGGGTCATGGGCACCTGCTCGGACGGGTGCAAACCGGAAACCGCGCCCGGCCTCACCGCCGTCAAAAAGGGGGACGAGTACATCCTTAACGGCTGGAAATCCGCCTGGGTATCCAACGGCACCATAGCCACCCACGCCGTGCTTCATTTGGGCCTGGACCCGTCCAAGGGAGTCCACGGCTCTGGCCTGGCATTGTGTCCGCTAAACCTTCCCGGCATCTCCAGGGGCGCGCCCCTCAACAAAATGGGACAGCGCGCCCTGAACCAGGGTGAGATCATCTTCGACGAAGTACGCATGCCAAAAAAGTACATGCTGCTTTCAAGCCCCGAGTTCTTCGGCGCCAACCACTTCGGCCACGCTTTCCTGGGCCTTGCAAACAGTTCCATGGGAGTGACGTTCGCTTCCCAGGCCCAGGCCACCTTCGATGAAACCCTGCGGTACGCGAAAACCGCCATGAACGGCAGCGGCGTCCTGGCCGAACGCAAGGACATCAAGCTCCTGCTGTTCCGCATGTTCGCGAAGGTCGAAGCAGCCCGGCTCCTGGCCCGCAAGGTGTCGAACCATTTCTTTGCCATGATGTCCTCGCCCATAACCTCGGTGGCCACGGCGCGCCCAGCCACCTTCTGGGCCATGGGCAAGGCCCTGCAGGCCTACTTCGCCGCATACGAACGCTACGAGTCCGTGCGCAACCTGTCCCGGCACATCACCTCGCCGGAGTCGCCCGGAGAACTCATGGACTGGGGCAAATACGGCGTGCTCTCCAAGATCACGGCCACGGAAACCGCCTTCGACGTTGCCTGCGACGCCATGCGGGTCTTCGGGGAAAAGGCCCTGTCACCCGACTGCCCCATCGACAAGATGATGCGCGACGCCCGCGCCTCCACCATTGAGGACGGCGTGAACGACGCACTGGCCATAGCCACGTGCGAGGGTCTGTAGAAAAAAGCGGAAAGGATTAACAGCCCGTTGAAAAACTAGGGATTTACAGCCTGTTCAAAAACGATGAGATGC
>JBKHBM010000094.1:0-18368 GCA_046542385.1 Desulfatibacillaceae bacterium
TGCATCTCATCGTTTTTGAACAGGCTGAAGATTTCGAGTTTTTCAACGCGCTGTTCAGGGAAAGTGGTGTTCGGCGAAATTCTTCATGAATGATCCGGGCTATTTGAAGGTGTAGTGCTTGCGCACGTCCTTTTTTATCTTCCAGGTACAGGACAGCCCCTTGGGGAAGGTCACCAGGTCGCCCTTGCCCATTGTGAAGGTCTCCTTGCTCTCGCCGCAGGTTACCTCCACCTCCCCTTCCAGGAAATAACAGGTTTCCTCGTCGTCGTAGCGCCAGGGAAATTCCGAGCATTCCTTTTCCCACACCGGCCAGTCCCTGACGCCCTTTTCGTCGAGTTCAACCTCGGATACGTTTTTGCGCACCTTGATGTCGCCCATGAAACCTCCCTGGCAGGCGGTGTCCACCTGTTGGATTGTCGGTGTCTTGTCGGAGTCTTGACAACAGAATGGACCATTCGGGCGGGCAAGGTCAAGCAGGATGTGGCGGACCGGGTCAATGCCGGTCCAGGCGGGGCAGCGGCCGGTCCGGCGTCCATACCAGCCGGAAGCCCCGGGCGCCGCTGCGTCCCGTGCCGCTGCGGGGGTCGCGGGCCGCACAGCGGCACAGGTACCCCGGGTCGTCCCATGCGCCGCCGCGCACCACATGATACGGGCCGCGCACGGGCCCTGTGGGGTCGGTCACCGGCTCCCGGGAATACAGTGCGTACACGTCGGAAACCCATTCGCTCACGTTGCCGGCCATGTCATACAGCCCCCATGGATTGGGTGGATAGGAGCCCACCCTCGCGGGCCGCCCCGGATTGGCGCCCTTGCACAACCCGACCACCCAGGAGTTGCCGAAGTTGGCCATGTCGCAGTCAGGCTCGTCGCCCCAGTAGTACGGCGTCGTGGCGCCGGCGCGGCACGCGTACTCCCACTCGGCTTCGGTCGGAAGCCGGTAGGCGCCCTTTTCGGTTCGGCCGTTCAACAGGTCCACATACTCCCGCACTTCGGTCAGGCGCACCCGCTCCGCCGGGCAGTCCAGGCCGCAATCCTCGAAGCGAAAGGGAGCCTCGCCCATCAGGGCGATCCATTGCCCCTGGGTGACCTCGGTCGTCTGCATGTAAAACCCCCGGGTGATCCAGACGGCGTGAAGGTGTTCATTACGATCCCTGTGACGTTCGGCCGGGGGACTGCCCATGTGGAAACCACCGGGTTCGATGTAGACGAACCGCATGCCGAAGCGGTTCTCGTGCGTGGGAGGAGGCTCGTCCCCGGACAGGGACATACCGGGAAAGGCCAGCGCCACTGCCAGCAGCGCGACCAGGAAGACGGGGGTGGATTTCATGCTCACATGGCCTCTCTTGACCGGTTTCGCACCTTTAGCAGCCTGTTCAAAAACGACGGGATGCAAGGCGCGCGAATTTCAAGGAATAAGGCGTACTTATGGTACGCCGCACTGACGAGAAATGAAGTGCAACGCCGCAGATCGCGTTTTTCAACAGGCTGTTAGGGCGAAACCCCTGCGGATGCTTTGCAAAATGCCGTCAAGCCGCAAAACAAAAACCTGAATCCGCGAGCGATCCCGCGTGGTGCGGATGCGGGGAATAGACCCGCCGGAAGAAACGAAGAGTTGTTCAAGAACCCGCGGAAAGCCCGATTTATGGGGTTCTTGAAAGTTGTTTCAATATTTTCGTCACGGATTCAGGCCTGATTCATGGGGCTCTGTAAGGACCTTTCGACGTTTTCGTCACCGATTCAGGAAAAAGCTCCCCGGAAGCAGCGCCTCCGGGGAGCTTTTTGTATCACAAGAGCGTCGTCGGTCCAATGTGAAACCGAACGGCCTATACCCATGCAAGGGTATCGGGAATGCTCACTCCGGTTTTCTGTCCGATGGTTTCCAGCGTACTTCTCAGTTCCTTGAGCCTGGCGTCCATTTCCTTCTTGTTGGGCGACCAGTCCGCGGGGCAGGCCGTCCTCAACTGTTCAAGGCCGTCGTCCAGTTCGGAGGTCAACTTTTTCAGCGTGTCGACCTGGTTCTGGAACTGGTTGCGTTCGTCCGTGGGAAGGCTGTCGACTCTCTGCATGACGTCGTACAGCCCGGCCTTCAGTCCCGTCAGTTGTCTGTGTACCTGGGTGCAGTATTCATTGGCGTCCATGGTGTGTCTCCTTTCTCGAGTCCGGGTGCGGAACAATGTCGGGAGGGGTACGGGACGGTGGGGTTTTCCATCCTGGCTGATTCCCTTTTACTCTAAGCACAGGGGCAACGGTGTCAAGCGCGGGCCCGGGACTCCCTCAGGAGGAGGGCATTGCCTTCGCCCGACGGATTTCCAGGCCCGGCCACAGGCATTGGGAGTGTTTTCGCGCCTGGGGGGGCAAGGCTCCCTGGACGCCGTTGTAAAACAAATGTAAAAACCCGGTTCTCCCTTTTCATCGTCGGCTCCAGTGATTAAAGTTTCGGGTAAGCAAGACAAAACAATCCACGATGCCCCCGGAATAGCTCTTCGCATATCCCCCGCGCATCGTTGTATGCATCGAGAGGACAAATGAATACCATGAGAAACATACAGAAGATTTTGCTGGTCTATCCGGAAGTTCCCCAGAATACTTACTGGAGCTACAAGCATACTCTGCCGTTTATCGGCAAGAAAAGCGCGATGCCGCCGCTGGGCCTTGTAACCGTGGCCTCGTACCTGCCTCCGGACGTGGACGTGCGGCTTGTGGACATGAACATGGACAAACTCAGGGACAGGGACATCAAATGGGCGGACGCCGTGTTCGTGTCGGCCATGATCGTCCAGCAGGACTCCTTCAACGAGGTGGTGCGGCGCTGCAACAAAGCGGGCGCCACCGTGGTCGCCGGGGGTCCCTATCCCACGGGTAGCCATGAACAGATCGAAGGGGTGGACCATTTCGTGTTGGGCGAGGTGGAGGAAGTCTTCGCGGAGTTCTTCGCCGACCTGGACGCCGGGATCGCCGGGAAGCACTACCGCCCCAGCAGCAGGCCGGACATCGACGCGCTGCCGGTCCCCAGGTTCGACCTGCTGAAGCTGAAGGCGTATGCCTCCATGTCCATCCAGTACTCCCGGGGCTGCCCGTTCCACTGCGAATTCTGCGACATCTGGAAGGTGTACGGCAACCGGCCCAGGCTCAAGTCCACGGAATCCATGCTGGCGGAGCTGGACGAATTGTACCGGCTGGGCTGGCGGGGCGCCATATTCATGGTCGACGACAACTTCATCGGCAACAAGGGCCGGGTCAAAAAACAACTCCTGCCCGCGATCATCGAATGGCAGAAGGAACGCAACTACCCGTTCAACTTCTTCACGGAAGCCTCCATCAACCTGGCCGCGGACGACGACCTGCTGGACCTCATGTCCGAAGCCAGCTTCAACGAGGTCTTCATCGGCATCGAAACCCCGTCCGCCGAAGCCCTGGCCGAGACGGGCAAGATCCAGAACATGAACATGGACATGGCCGAGGCCATCAGGAAGATCCAGAACCACGGCATCGAGGTCATGG
The DNA here is from genome assembly GCA_046542385.1 of Desulfatibacillaceae bacterium. Lineage (GTDB taxonomy): Bacteria > Desulfobacterota > Desulfobacteria > Desulfobacterales > Desulfatibacillaceae > JBKHBM01. The sequence goes on from JBKHBM010000094.1 coordinate 3,502, forward strand.
CGGGCTTTATCCTGGGTTTCGATTCGGACACGCCGGACATCCCGGAAAGGCAGATAGAGTTCATCCAGAGAACCGGCATCGCCCGGGCGATGGTGGGCCTGCTGACGGCGCTGCCCGGAACGGATCTTCGGGCCCGGCTGGAACGCGAGGGCCGCATGCTTTCGGAAAGCAGCGGCAACAACACGGACTGCATGGCCGCCAACTTCCGCACGGTGATGGATCCGGAGGCCCTTCGCCAGGGTTATTGCAAGGTGCTGGGGTCGATTTACGACAAAAACCTCAAGAATTACTTCGAGCGTTGCAACAGGGTGCTTGACAACGCGGACAAGAAACGGACCTATGCCCAGCGCGAAATCCACCTGGGCGAACTGGCGGTGCTGGTCCGGTCCCTTGTCAGGCAGCCCTTCACCCCGTACGGCAAGGAGTACATCAAGTTCATCACCAGAAATCTCGTGAAGAACAAGGAGTACTTCACCGAGGCCATCAAGTTTTCGGTGGTGGGACACCATCTGTACACGGTAACCCGGGACATGCTGCGTTCCCAGCAGATCGAACAGCCCAACTGACCGGCACTGTCCTGAACGTTCGCCATCACATCCGGGGGCGCCTCTTGCGGCGCCCCCCTTTTTCGCGGGGTTCGCGCAACCGTTTGCCCTTGCCGGCGGTGGATGCCCGGCCCGAATCCCGGCAATCCGGATTCATGCAATCCGCCGTGCGCCGGAACCTGGGGCGGTAAACACGCCGGCGCCGGACCATTCTCCGCCCGCGCCCGCGGGCCCCGATCCCACCGCCGCGAGCAGGCTCTCCCTGATCGCGGCCAGCCGCCGCGCGGCCCGGATTCTGCCTCCGCCGGGCTCCCGCACCCTGAACACGTCCAGGCAACGGCTCCCGAAGGTGGATATCCTGGCTTCGACGATGTCCACCCGGCTGGCGGAAAGGGCCCGGGTGATGCGGTAAAGCAGGGCATGGGAGTCAGCGGCGCGCACCTCGACCAGGGTGTACTGTTCCAGAGTCTCCGAGTCCAGGATCACCCTGGGCTGCATTCCGTTTGCCGGCCCCTCCCTTTCCTCGGTACGCACCCTGCCGGAAAGCAGGGTGTCCAGGGCCATGGCGCCTGACAGGGCGTCGCACAGGTCCTGCTCCACCCGTTTCCAGTCCATGCCGCCGACGCGGTTGCCGCTGCCCAGGTACACCTTGAAAATGTCCAGGGCCAGACCGTTTTTCCACGTGTAGATCCTCGCGTCCAGCACCGACAGGTCGTGCAGGGCGAAAACACCCGCTATCCGTGAAAACAGGCCTGTCCGGTCCCGCGCGCAAACGGTCACGGACACGCTGTGGCGCTCTATGGTGGCCTCCACGGCGATGCGGGCAGGGGCCCTGCCCAGGCGCCGCGCCATCTCCAGGTGTTTTTCCACGTCGTCGCGGGCCGTGTCGGCCATGTACCTCAAGGACAGTTTCTCGTACAGTTCGTTGGTGTTCTCCATGGTGATACTCCTTCCAGTGATTCAGGGGACCGACGTTGATTCGGGCAACCATACGCCGGACTCGTTTCGGGCTCGTTAGGCGCCCGCCAGTCTTCCGTGTTTCCGGACGTGGTGGCCGATTGTCGGTATAGAAGAGGAGCAACAGGCGTGCCTGTTTTGGAAAGGGAGTTGATCCGGTTTGGATTCAGGGGGTTAGTCCATGGCGCGCACTACCTGGGGGAATTGAATAATATACCATTTTGTATTCATGATTGGTTTTTTATACGTTTTCGTGATTTTTGCCGGCCGGATAACCTTTGCCCGCGCACAAAAAAACGGGAAAGCCCGAACCCGCGAGCCCTCCCGTAAAACCCCGCACAGCGAAGGTATTGTCCCGGCCCGCTTTCGCGGGCCTTTCGCACGTCATCACTCCACCAGGACGCCCTCAACGGACAACGTGACCTCCACGCCGTTGCCCAGCAGGCCGTCCAGGCCGTACTCCATGCCGAAATCGCCCCGGCTCAGCGCGAAGTGGGTCTCGAAACCCTGCCGGTGCCTCTTCTCCGGGCCCTTGCCCTCCCCGGTGTGATACACGGTGCAGGTGAGCGGCCGGGTGGTGCCCATCATGGTGAAATTTCCCCGCGCCTTGCAGGTTTTCGGCCCGGTCCTTTCAACGCTGTTGGATTCAAAGGACATCTCCGGGTACTTCACTGCGTTGAAGAAGTCGGCGCTGCGCAGATGCTCGTCCCGCTTGTCGTTGTGTGTGTCCACGCTCTTTACGGGCACCGTCATCCGCACCATGGAGTTTTCCGGTTGTTCCTCGTCGAAAACGAACTCTCCCACGATGGTGTTGAACCTGCCGTAGAACCAGGCGATGCCCATGTGCTTGATGCGGAAGACGACCGACGAGTGGACGGGGTCCACCGTGTACCTTTCCCGGGCCTGGGCCGGGGCGGCGAACACCGCCGCGGCCATGCAGGCGGCCACCAAGGCGGCGAAAAAGGTTTTCCTCGGTTTCCGTACCATGGGCCTTCCTTTCACCGGGGAAGGGTTTTCCTGTTCGTTTCAACCCGCGCCCGCGCTACTGCCTTTCAAACCAGGCGCTGGAGCGGACATTGGAGTTTTCCCGGATATTGTTGAAGAAAAAGGCGTAATCGTACTTGTGGTAGAAGCCTTCGCACGGCACATCCAGGTCGATCCCGTCCTCGGAAGGTTCCACCAGCAGGGCCCCGTCGTGCAGGCGCGCCCCCACGTAATGGGGAATGACCACCCGGCGGCCGTCCCGGAAGAACACGGCGCCCCGGTTTTGCCGGCGGGGAACGAATTCGTCGGTCCGGGTCCACGTGAGCGGGTTCACCCCGAGGGTGGAGTCGTCCGTGAGCGAGCAGTCGGGAAACGGGGACTGGGTGTTCCAGGACACGATGCACCCGGTCTGGTCCGGCGAGTCGCACATCACAAGGTGGCCCGATTCCAACAGGTCGCCCCTGGTGACCGGCCAACCCACGACATAGGCCGCCACCAGCCTGTCCATGGAATGGCGGTTGCCGAACTCCTCCGTGAGCAGGCGCAGGAGATGGTTGGAACCCTGGCTGTGGCCGGCCAGGATGAACGGCCTGCCCTCGTTGTAGTTTTCCATGTAATGCGAAAACGCGGCTTTCACATCCTGGTAGGCCACGTCCAGGGCCTGTGCCTTGTCGTCCGGCCTGGCGTTCAGCACCTCCAGGGTGGCCTGTCTGTACCAGGGGGCGAAGATGTTGCCGCACTTGCAGAACGCGCCCGCCTGGGCCACCACCTTTTCCCCGGACCTTCCGTCCACGTCGTCCATGGGACCGGGCTGGTTCCAGTGTTCGTTGGAAAAGTACGTGGTGGGATGCACGTAGAAAACGTCCACCGGTTTTTCCATGTCCGGCGCGGGCAACGCCAGCCAGCTGGACGGCAGGCTGTAATCCGGTGCGTCCGCCACCCTGGCCGGATCGAACGCGTCCTCCGGCACCGTGTACGCTTTTTGCCCGGGGTCGGAAACCGGAGTCCGGCAGGCGAAGGCGAAAATCAGGGCGATACACAGGACGACCGGCATGGCGGATCGCCACGTTTTATGGAACATGGTGAATGACCTCCGTCGGGGGTGCGGGGTAGCTGGCCGGCGGCGGTGCGTCGCCGCCTGATTCCGTCTCGTGGGGAGTGAATTCGGCTCTTCGGGGGTTCCGGGGAAAAAGGTCCGCGAAATGCTTCGCTCCCTGTTTCCCCTGACCATAATTCAACACGCGCGGCAACGCAACCCGTACACTGGGGGACCGCCGCCGTCACCGGGATGAGCGGTACTCCTCCAGGTGGGCCAGCAGCTCATCCAGCAGTTCCCGGGGAAACAGGTCGCCGGCCATGATCCGCCAGGAGCTTTTCGCGATCTCCCGGACCTTCCTGGCTTCCCCCGGGGGCATCTCCACCTCCCGGAGTCCGTACGCCTTCATGGCCTTGATGCACCGCTCCGAATCCTCGCGCGCCAGTTCCACAAACTGCTCCACGACCTTGTCGCGCTTCCCCAGGGTCATGTGCCGAAATTCCTCGGGAAGGGCTTCCCAGACCTTGTTGGTCACCTCCACGGTTACCGGGGAATAGCGTATGTTGTCCCGTATCATGTACTTGATGGTGGGATATACCTGCATGCCCAGCACCCAGAGGGCGGGTCCCACGGCCGCGTCGAAATCCTCCTCCCGCAGCATCCCGGGCATGTCGAAAACCTGGATGGGTATCGGGTCCAGTCCCAGGGCCGTGAACACATGCTTTTCCACCGGCCCGCACCACTGGGCGAATTTCGCGCGCCTCAGGCGGGCCAGGGTCGAGGGATCATGTTTCGCGGAGTATATCTGGTCAAAATCCTGGTCGATCCACAAAATGAGCTGGTAACCGCGTTTTTTCATGTACGACTCGAATACCGGCCACATTTTGGCACGCACGTGATCCACCTCGTCGTAGCCGTTGAACAGGTAGGGCAGGCTTAGCACCGCGAATTCGGGGCAGATGATGGTGGTGCCGGCGCCGGAGAGCGCGGTGCCGGCCAGCTCCCCGGAGTTCATCTTGTCGATGAGTTCGTCCTCGTAACCCTTGATCCCTCCCCAGTAGACCTTCACGTCGACCCTGCCTTCCGTGGATTCGTCCACCAGGGGAATCAGCAACTCCTTGGCGCGCTTGGACCAGCCCATGTGGCCCGGGACAATGGTCCCAATCTCCCAGACGAACTCGGGTTCGACACGTTCCAACGTTTTTTCGGCGAACACGGACGGGACGAAAAGCAGCGACAGCAGGCACAGGATGGCGAAGGGCGCAAGGAAGAGGCGATGCATGTACTACTCCTGGAACGGGCTCATCGGGTTGATGCCGACGGTGCGGCGGGTTCCGGCGGCCAGGCCTCCGGACAGGCGGCGGACGAAACCAGGCTGCCCTGCCGCTCAGTCCTCCTGCATCTGTCGCATGCTGCGCCGATACCGGGGGTCGTTGCACTCGGTGCCGTCCTTGTCCACGAACTCCATTCGCTCATAATACTTGCATTTGGACGCGTCCGCAAGGTTCATGGAGTAATACCCGTTGTCGCCTTCCAGGACGTACACGGGTGGTTCCGACATGATGTCCGAACCCATCTTCAACACCTCGCAAAAGCCCTTGCCCTCGCCCGTGTAGGCTATCTCGCGGTAGTGCTTGCAGTAGCCGCACATCTTCTCGGACTTCTTCTGCTCCTCCTTGGGCGCTGTCTGGCGCTGGTACACGCTCTGCATGGCGGCCCGCAACTGGTCGCGTCTTGACATGGCACGCTCCTTCTATGGGGTGTAGAGCCTGATTCCAGGCTGTGTCATTATTGGAAACAAGTCCTTGCGCGCCTTGTTCCCGGGGATGCACAGGAGAACCGGATGTCCTCGGACGAAGCCTGGCCGGCCCGGAATACCATCAAACAATGAATGCGGCAAAATCAATCGTCAGCCCCACGAACGCGAGGACCCGGGTGCACACAGGTCATGGAAAATAAATGGGTCCCCGCTTTCGCGGGGATGACGAAATTTGCTTTCCGGGTCTGTCCCACTAACCGAACATGGTGCGCAGCCGGTGGTGGCGGTACGCGAACACGGCGCGGAACATCGGCAATTGCAACCTCCCGGCCCACGCGGCCCGGGGCTCGAACTCCAGGTTGTCCCGAACCCGGCAGCCGCCACCGGGAAGGTCCTCGACGATCCGCTCATGCCGCCACAGGCGCTGGGTCAGCATGGTGGAGGTTTCCAGGAACCCGTGTCCGGGTTCCACCTCGGCCAGGACGATGTCGTCATAGTCCACGGGGATGAGGCCGAACAGCAGAATCCAGCTGCGACACAGCCTGCGGCCCAGGGGCACCGTCTCCGGGCTCAGTTTCTCAAGCCCCGGCGGCCACGTCATCCTCAAAAAAGGGAAGAACTCGCTGTTCACCCCGTCTGGCGTGGACACGTGGTCCCACACGATTTCCCTGGACGCGGCAAGGTCCGAAACCGCGGTGAATCGATACGTCCCGGACAACCGATGATCTCCTTTCGGCGTTGGGCGCGGGGCAGATCCAAAGCCCCTCCCCGCGCCCTGCCCGTTACAATCCCTGGATGGTGCGCTGGATGATATTGTCCTGCGTCTTGCGGCTGATGTCAACAAAGTGCGCCGAGTAGCCGGCCACGCGGACAATCACCTCCTGGTATTTTTCCGGGTCCCGTTGCGCCGCCTTGAGGGTCTCGTCGCTGACCATGTTGAACTGCACGTGGTCGATGCCCATCTCGGCCCAGGTCTTGATGTAGGCCTTCCACAACTGGTAGCCCTTTTCCCCGGCCAGCTGGGTGGGCGACAGGCGCTGGTTGAGCAGAAACGCCCTGCCGTCGGCCACGTGGTCGATCTTGGCGCAGCTCTTGAGCACCGCCGTGGGCCCCTTCTTGTCCAAACCCGGGCCCGGGCTGATGCCACCGTCGTACAGCGCGTCGCCCAGCCTGCGACCGTTGGGCAGCGGGCCCACGATGTTGGCGTAATGGATGTTGCCGGACACGTTTTCCGGCAACAACGGCCACGTGTTGTTGCTGGGGCAGCGCAGCTCGTGGGAGAACTTCGCCACGGAGCGCAGGCACCGGACCATGACGTCGTCCACGTAGTCGTCGTCATTGCCCCACTTGGGCGCGTCCCGCACGAATGCGAGCCGCATCTCCTCGTAGCCTTCCCAGTTGGCGTCCAGGGCGTCGCACAATTCCTCCATGGTGTAGCGCCTGTCGTCGAACACCAGCTTTTTCACGGCGGCCAGACCGTCCGCGTTCTCCACCCAGGTGAAGCCCGTTATCCAGGCATTGCCACGTTCGATACTGGGGTCGCACACGTCAAGCCCCGTCTCGATGCTGCGGCGGCTGATGGCGGAAAGATACGGCCGCGGCGTGATTTTGCTGCCCATGACCCTGCCGTGGTTCACGTTTCGCACCAAGAGCGAGAACAGCGCCTTCATCTGCTGCTCCCAGATCGCGAACAATTCCTCGAAGTCCTTCACGGTCCTGGGGTCCTGGCTCTTGGGCCCCATCTGCACGTTCACCTGCCTGTCGAAACCGCGGGTGAAGGTGTACTCGATGATTTTGGCGCAGTTTGCCGTGGCGCTGGCCATGCGCATGGGCTGGAACCCGAACTCCGTGGTGGGAGCGGGCGACATGCACGCCTGGTGGACCCAGGTGCGGGCCTCCTCCAGGGGATGTCCGTGCCAGTGCATGGCGTTGTGCACCAGGATGGGATCGTTGCGGATGGAAGGATAGCCCAGGCCGTGGCGTATGCACTCGAACACCTCGCGCATCACCTCGTCCTTTACCTTGGGATGCCAGCGGAAGGCGAACGTCGGGTTGGCCACCCGGACGAGCCTCGCCGCGCGCATGAACGCCACGGTGAGGTCGTTGCACGCGTCGTCGCCGTGCTGGTCCACCCCGCCCATGGTCCACACCCATGTGCCGTCGATGCCCTGCAAACCCTCCTTGGTCCACCGGGGCTTGTACTGGCCCACCTCGGCGGCCCGGATCAAAAACTCGCCCACCAGGTCCAGGGCCTCCTCCTCGGTGATATTCCTTTCCTCCACCACGTCCTTTTTGTACATGGGCCAGTGGTAGTAGTCAGGACGCGCGGGCCACGCGCCCTCCACGGCCTCGGTGCGGGAGAACAGCTGGATGAACAGGTCGTACTGGAAGGACTCCTGGAGGTTCGTGGGGGCATGCGCCGGCACCCGCTCGCAGGTTTTGGCGATGCGCAGCAACTCCTCCTTGCGCTCGCTGTCCGCCTCCAGCTGTTCGGCCACGGTGCGCGCGAGGCGGGCGTAGCGTTGTGCGTGGCGGATGCATGCCTCAAGCACGATCTTCATGGCCTCCCAGTGGTTCACCTTGTCGTAGTAGGGAACCAGGTCCGCGTTTGGCGTGGACGTATGGATGAACTCGTCCGTCTCGTCGATCTTTTTGTCCAGGATCCCGATGATGTCCGCGAATCCGGTCCTGCCGTTGAACAGGTACTCGTAGTCCTTGCCCGAGTAGCCGCCCTTGGTGGAGGCGATGCCCCAGCCCACGGCGCCGGTCATGACCTTCAGGGAATCCTCCAGGTCCATGGTGGGCATGAGCCGGTCCTGATCCGTCTCGCCCGCCCAGTAGTTGCACAAATCCGTGAGCAGCTTGCGGTTCTCCTCCTCCGGGTCCGGGCAGACCGTGGGGTCGTTGAATATCTCGTCGTTGAGCATGACCCCGAACTGGGGGCTCCAGAACAGGGTGTTGGGCAAACTGCCCACGTACCCAACCAGCTGGGCCTTGTCCGTGATGAAGATGGTCTTGTTGTCCAGGTAGTGGGCAAGAAAACGCGCCTCGATGATCACCCGCGGCTCCGGGTACTGCTTGGCGTTCTCATTGGCCTCCCGCAACAGCTCGCCCATCTCCAGGTCCACCTTGACCCCCGGGTTGTACAGGCCGCCCACCGCTCCCTTTTTCCAGATGGCCTTTCTCAAATAATCCAGACGGCGGCTGCGCTTCTTCTCAGCCACCCACCACCACTGGCGATTCTTCTCCAGTTCCTCGACCGACATCCTGGCAGGATCGGCTACCATGGCAAAACCCTCCTTTCATGCACCGGCGACCATGCGCCGGAGCGCCGCACCGGGCGGCGGGCTGGCGGCCGGTTGCTTCCCGGCCGCGCTGTTGGGTCCGTCAAAGGCATGGACAGGCTATGTGCAAAGGCGAAAAAGACAAAGGCGATAAAGGCAAAGTCCATAAGCCAAAGGCGTAAAAGGCGGATATTGGTGCGCGCTTCGCGCGCATGCCTCCGGCGGGTCGCTTTTTGAAAAAAGCTCCGCAAAAACTTTTTGCATTATGAATTACGTTAGTATGTTGCGCTGACGTTTCGCGTTCCTGTTCCGTAATGCCGCATGGGCTCTCCCGAGTGAGAACCCTTTTGATTCGCCCTGCCGCCGCGATGTTACCCAAAGGCGAAAAGACAAAGGCATTAAAGGCGATTGTTGGTGCGCGCTTCGCGCGCATGCCTCCGGCGGGTCGCTTTTTGAAAAAAGCTCCGCAAAAACTTTTTGTATGATGTATTAAGTCAATATGTTGGGCTGACTTCCGGTATTCCTGTCACGAAACACAGCAGATCGCGTTTTTCAACAGGCTGACAAGGATCCCGGCCCTCCGCGTACGCAATCAGGGCACACAGAGGAGATCATGGAAGACGCGAAGGGCCGGGAAACCGGCATACGGGCATCCGTCCCGAAAATCGGGCAACACTGGTCCGATCGCGGGAGAACGCGAAAAACAGACACGCCCGCCCACGGTGTCCGGGGCGCCCGCCCGGTCCGCGAAAATGCGCGGACACGCGGGAACCCGTAATGAACGGCGCGGGTTCGGGGTTGACAAGGTCTGAACGGTGCCGGGGAGGTTTTTCCGTTCGTAAAAGAGACTACACCGGACGTGTGCCCCTGTCAAGATGGTTTTGCACGAACGGGAAATGTTGCGCGGTCCGGCCGGGCCTCACCGAGGACTCTGGCGAGGATGCGCGAAAAACGGGACCGGCCGGGTTGTCCCGCATTCAGCTCCGCTTGCGCATGTCATCCTTCATAATACCGCATGGCTTCGGGTATCAACCGCCGCAACGTATCGATCCGGGTCTGGTCGCTGGGGTGGGTGGACAAAAATTCCGGGGGCGCGCCTCCTCCCTTCTGCTCGGACATGTACTTCCAGAAGTCCAGGGCCTCCCGGGGGTCGTATCCGGCGATGGCCATGAATATGAGGCCCAGGCGGTCCGCTTCCCTTTCCTGGAGGCGCGAGTACGGCAACAGGATGCCGACCTGGGCGCCGGCGCCGTAGGCCGCCATCCACAACGCCTGGGTCTGCTCCGGCTTGTCCTTGACGGCCACGGAAAGCGCGACGCCTCCGAGCTGGGCAAGCAGGCCCTGGCTCATCCGCTCGTTTCCGTGCGCCGCTACTACGTGGGCGATCTCGTGGCCTATGACCACCGCCAGGCCCGTATCCAGACTGGTGGTCTTCCGGGCCACCGGGATCAACCCCTCGAACACCACCACCTTGCCGCCGGGCATGGCAAAGGCGTTGACGGATTCATCGCTTACGAGGTTGAATTCCCAGTCAAAGCCGGACAACTGGTCCGCGTACCCGTTCTGGCGCATCCATGTTTCCACGGCCCGCTGGATCCTCGCGCCCACCTGCTGCACGGAGTTGGCGGCCGGGGTTCCCCGGACCACGTTGTGCTCCTTGAGGAACTGGTCGTACTGCTGATAGCTCATGGACAGCAATTGGCCCCGCGGGATCATGGACAGCTGGGACCTCCCGGTCATGGGCACCGTGCTGCACGCCGCCAGGAACAGTATCAGTACAAGTATGCCGATTCTTTGAGCGAGTCGCATGGTGAAACCTTTCTACCTCGGGGGATAGCCGGACGGATTCGCGGATAATAATTGAATATAAGCCAGAAATCCCCGTGAGTCAAAACCGGGTTGCGCCTCATCCTGGTTCAGGGACGCGCCGGGATGGGGGAAGGTTTACGGGAAGGATGAGTCAGGGCGATTCCGGGTATGATGTGCACGCCTCGCGTTCCGGACATTGATGATTTCGGTGCACCCGGGCCCCGGCTTTCGCCGGGGTGACGAGTGGGAGAGGCGTTGGCAAGGGATGATGCCAATCCCCTCCTTCCCAATGGACGACGGCCCGGGATGCACGGTGGCGAACCCGGGCCGCCGGGGGATCATGCCGTCTCGTTCGGGAAGGCGTGGGTGTGGAGCCGGGCCACTTCGTTGACGGCGTCCTCGTGGCCGGGGTGGGACGAGTCGTGGTAGGGATGTTTGAAATTACCGATGATCTTGTTGATTTTGGAGCGTGCCTCGTCCGGGGTCATTACCGGGTGGGACTCGCCCCGGCCCAGGGAATCCTCGCCGACCCTTTCCCCCACCTTCGCGAAAACACGCGCCAGGACCGGATTTTTGGCCACCATCTTTTCGACTTCCCTGTCGCCGAAACGCAACGCCGCCTGCCGGGCCAGCTTGTGCCTGCGGTCATAATCCAGGCCCCATTCGGCGCGGTTTTCCGCCTCCCTTTCCGCGGCCCACCGCTTCTGCTCCTCGACCGAACCGTTGATGCCGTCCGCGGCGAGGCGGTGTACAAAGTTCCAGACGGCGGATGCCTGGTTGGTGTTGAGGCCGTTTTCATGGGCGAATTGTTTGAAGTGGCCGGCCCATTCCTCCGAAGGCTGAACCTGCTCGGGGAGTCCTTCCGGTTCGGGCAGTTCGTACCCATCCGGAGCCTCGGGCCTGCCCAACCGGTTGTACACGGCCTCCCACTGCGCGGTCTCGCCCTCCCTGGGCACCGCGATTTTGTCCCGGCCCACCATGCGCTGGGCGTGGACGTACCCCTTGGCCAGGGACGCCACGTCGCGGATGTCCGCCAGGCTGGGGTCTTCCGCAATGTCCCCGGGCAGGGCTTCCCGCCACCGGTCCAGGGTCATGGGGTTGTCATCCCCGGCGCCGTGGCCGACGGTTTCCATTTCCTCCATGGGCTATTCCTCCTCTTGCGATCCCCCGGCCGACGGGTTTTCCGCCCGCTTCAGCCGGTCCAGGATGTACAGGCAGACGTTTCGCTGCCCTTCGAAAAACGCGGTGCGATGCGGGTTTTCGCCGCAGAAGCTGGTGCGTTCGAACCCGCAGAACCGCGAGAGGTCGGCCAGCACCCGTTTGCCGGTGTCCGTGGTGAACACCTCGGCATAGTCCCGGGCAAGCCGGCCAAGCCTGTTTTCCTCTTCCGTAATCCGTTTTTCGTCCATCATTGCTCCGTGTCGCCGACCAGGCCGCGGTACGACTCGGCCTGTGTGCGGTTCGCCTGCGCCAGGCCCTGGGTCAGGGCCAGACGCGTTCGCATCTCCTCCAGCGCGGCTCGCCGTTTCCGCATGGCGTCGCGCTGGCGCACGGGCCGCAGCAGTTCCGCGGGCACACCGTCCATTTCGCCCAGCGCCCGGATGGCGGCGTCCAGGTCCACGTTGTCCAGCACCTCGGGCAGTGTCCGAGCCCAATCGAGGGCCGTTCCGGCCAGCAGGGACACGGCCTGGGCCTCGTGGGCCCTCTGGCTGCGGGCCAGAGGGCTCTTGTACCGCACGGCGATGGGCTGGCCGGCCAGGGACGCGGGCGGCTCGGGCAGCTTGCCGTTACGGAGCAGGATGCCGTAACACCGCGCCACCACCGGGGCGAAGAACTCGGACTGGAGCCGGCCGAACGTGGGACCGAGCACCCGCAGGTTTTCAGCCACCCGGGCGCGCACCTCCTCGGCCGTCATCCGCCGTGAATCGATCAGCTGCAACTGGTTGGCGAAAAACGCGTCCGCCACGGCGTCCCGCTTTTCCCGGATCATTTCGAAGTTCAGCGGCAGGTTCGCGCCCACGGCAATGGGCTCGATCCGCGCCATGGTCCTGGTGTCGTAGTAGTTGATCCCGCCGGGCGTGTTCTTCACGCAGGTGTTTTCGTCCGGCACGTTCAACGGCGGGTTGGCCACCTTCTCGCCCGTAACCAGCAGCGTACGGGCCATGGCGTTCAGGGTGCGGATGTCGGCCAGCGCGTCCAGGGCGGGCGAGCGCCCGTACTTCTCTCCGCTGGCCTTGAGCCACCGGGGAACGCAGTAGGGAAACTCGTGGTATCCGCCCTCGTCCAGCCGGCGGCGGGTTTCCAGGTCCACCCATACGGAGGCCCACGGAAGGTTCTCCCTGCCCGCGCGGCCGGGCCGCCACTCGTCCCTGGGCAGGACACAGTGCAGTATGTCCCGCCGGTCCTCGGGTTTCTTCCGCGCCTGCTCCGCGATCCTTTCGCCGCAGGCGTCCGCGCCCCAGCGGCGGAGCATCTGCCGCGCCGTGAGGGAGAATTTGCGGAAGACGGTGTCCACCCTGCCCTTGTCGTCCTCGGCGACGTACACCTCGCGGATGTGGCGAGTGGAAAAGTTGAAATCCGTGTCCGCTCCCTCCTCCATGAACATGCAGGCCGTGCCCAGGCAGCCGAGGTCGAGATAGGTCTCGTGCACCTCGGTGGCGAAGTTGCTGGCCTCGAGACCCCGCTGGATGGCCGTCGCCACCTGTTCCAGCCAGGCCCGGGTTTCCTGCCGCGCGTTCTGCTCCGGGTCCTCGACTTCCAGGTGGAACCAGCGGGAAGCCGGATTGGTGAGCATGCTGTTGAGCGCGGCGGCCAGGCGCACCAGTGCGCGCGTGGGCGTGGAGTCATACACTTTGGCTCCCCGCCTGGCTCCGGGCGTGTCCGCGCCCAGGATGCCGGCCCGGCGGGGCAGCACATGGTCCAGGATGTCCTGCCACGTGCTTTCCCACCGGGCCCGCTCAGCGCCCAACGCCTCGTGCCGTCGTATGAGGCTGTCGGTGGTGTGCATGGGTTATCCTTCCACGTCGAAAGCCGCACGGATCATGTCCACCAGGGGCAGGACCAGCCTGTCGTCCACGTCGGACGCGGTGCCCGCGACGGAACGCTCGATGAAGTCCAGGACCATGTCCGCGAACTGCTTGAGCATGTCCGGGGTAAGGAGTTTGAGGAACATGGCGATGGCCGTTTCGATGATTCTCTGCTTCATGGCGAAACCTCCTTGCTCGTGCCGGCCAGGTTGCCGGCCCTTGTGTTATCGGCGCGGTATGCGCCGGGATGATGTTGTCGAGACAGGTGCGGCGCAAACCAAACGCGCGCCTTGCTTACCGGCAGGCTGATGCCGGAGTCGCCTGATAATTCTCCTGCCTCTGAAAACGAATGCTTCCCAAAAGCCGGCACGGATCGAAATCGCCGGGAAACATGGATGCGGCAAAACCGATCGTCGCCCCGGCGAAAGCCGGGGCCCAGGTGCACGGTATGTGTGGAAACCGATGCCTTTTCATGTTTGTCCGACATCGCGCCTCGTTACCTTGTGTTTGATTGTGACGGCCCACCCCTGAGGTTTACAATTCACGGAAAGGCGTCCGGCTCCGGGCCATTGGCCACAAGCCTCTCTTGTCCGGGCTTCGACCGACTCCCTGCACCTGGACCCCGGCCTGCGAGACTGTGTCGCAATCGCGAAACAGGGCGTTTTGCGCTTCGCTCACTGGACTTGGCAAGAGACCCGGCATTTTCCGAAGGAGCTGAGCAGAACCGGAATGCCATCAAAAATGTACGAGGCAAAATCAATCGTCATCCCCGCGAAAGCGGGGACCCGTGTGCACACAAGTTATTGAAACCTGAATCCGTGACGAAAATATGGAAGAATCCATATGGAGGCCCGCCTCACGGGCCTTTCCATGGTTTTGTCCGCAAATATGGTTTCACTCACTGGGTGAAAGGATTTTTCGCCCTTCGGGGCGCCCCGTGCGGCACGTCTGTGGCGTCAGAGCCCGGCCGGCGTACTTCAGTACAGCCGGCAGGTCTCTTCCTTGCATCCGTACCACCCGGAACCGCTCACGGATTCAGGTGAAAATAAATGGGTCCCCGCTTTCGCGGGGATGACGAAAGGGTTTTCCCAGGCCTTTGAAACACCCAGGCCCAAGCCAATACCGTGACCCTCGCGGACAACGGCACGAACCTCCGGGACGGCATTGGCGCTCATTCTTTCCCCTCACATGGAAACTTTTCCGCAATTGCGACACAGCCTCATTCGCGGGGATGACGAAAGGGTTTTCCCAGGCCTTTGAAACACCCAGGCCCAAGCCAATACCGTGACCCTCGCGGACAACGGCACGAACCTCCGGGACGGCATTGGCGCTCATTCTTTCCCCTCACATGGAAACTTTTCCGCAATTGCGACACAGCCTCATTCGCGGGGATGACGACTGGTTGCGCCCCCTACCAGCCCGTTGAAAAACTCGAAATTTGCAGCCTGTTCAAAAACGATGAGATGC